>CAYTGY010000086.1:0-11282 GCA_964437265.1 uncultured Spirochaetaceae bacterium
TGACGAGTATCACCGCATCTGCGCCATCGAGATCAAGGACCTGCCGTGACCGTCGGTACCGACCCCCCACGGAATCTGAGCTGCCGGCCGCTACGTCGTGGGGACGCTTCGTCTCCGCAGCCACGTGTGCCTTCACCTCCACGCCGGTGCGGTTCTCTTGTCCAGTCTCAACCTGACTGTGGAGAGCCGGGACAATCCCGACATCGAGGAAGCGCGCTTTGTGAGGAGGTTCGGACTCAATCAGGACGGCCTCGATATTGACAGTTGCCGCAACGTGCATGTCAGTGACTGTCACATCAACAGCGGCGACGACGCGGTGTGCCTGAAGAGCCGGTCCGGGACGGTCTGCGAAAACGTAACCGTTACCAACTGTACGCTCTCTTCCAACGCTTCCGGGATCAAGCTGGGTACCGAATCCAACGGCGGATTCCGCAACGTCTCCATATCAAACTGTACGATCCACGATATCCGAATGGCCGGCATCAGCATATCCGAGGTCGACGGTGGCGTCTGCGAGAACATCGTCGTTTCGAACATCGTGATGAACAACGTAAAGGGTGCGGCGGTCTTCGTTCATCTCAACGGTCGCGGGCGCCCGCTCGAGCGCGAAGGCGAGAAACCAGCGGTTGGGGCACTGCGAAACGTACTTCTCAGCAATATTATCGCTACTCGAATCGGAGGCGTAACCGGTAACGATACGGAGGACTTCCGACGGATCGGTTGCTCGATTACCGGTATTCCCGGCCATCCTGTTCGAGGGATCACCGTGCGCGACTGCAGGTTTCACTTCATCGGCGGTGGCTCTGTAGATACCTGCCTGGACCCCGTGCCCGAGACCATCGATGTTTATCCGAATCCGCGGATGTTCGGCGGCGATCTTCCGGCGTATGGACTCTATTGTCGGCACGTGGAAGACCTCAGGCTCTGCGCCCTCGACCTCCACGTCGATGAGCCGGACACACGTCCGGCGATCGTGTTGGACGATGTTCGCGGCGCGCGGATCGAAGGTCTTTGTACGGGGCACCGCGAGGGGCAAGAGCCGGTGCGTTTGATCAACACGGCCGACGTGGCAATCATCCTGGGCTCCGAGAGCCCGTTTCCTATCGCCTCGGACAGGGGCCGGCATGACCGGCCCAGAAGGGTGATGATCATTCACTATCCAGCCCCGGGCCGTGAGTGCTCAATTCGCCCCTGATTCCGCGCGAGGCAGCCTCGACAGCAGTTGTGAATTGAGCCGTCAAGGGCGATGTACCGGATCAATCCGGAAACATTTTCTTCCACGGCTTCGGAGAAGCGCGTCTCAACGAGGATTCGTCGCCGCAACCCAACTCCCATGCCGTAGAGAATCGACGCCGTGCTGAGATCGCGAAACATCGCCTCGTTCTCTCCGTACGGCGGGTTGGTCTCCGGCAGCGCGTCCAGCACGTTCGCGAGGGCGAGAAGCGCCCAGCCGTTTCCCCGGCTCCAGTGGTCTTCAGTAAGACGCCCCGATTCCAAGAATCCCCGGGTCTGATGGAGCTGGCCGCAGCTTCTGTCCAATAGAATGCCGTACATCTTTCGCATCTGATCGGCAGCCTCTTGCAGCAGATCGCTCCGGTCCTCGGCGAGGCCAATCCAGGTTAGCAACGGCACGACGGGATATGCCGTGTCGATCCAGATCATGTGATTCCGGTCTTTACTCGGCATGGTAAAGCGGCGAGGTGCGCAGCCCTGGCATCATCCCGAACAGGGAACAGAGTGTGAAGAAGCTTCTTGGCAAACTCGGTCCCACGGAGTCAAAGACCGGCAACGGACACCTTCGACGAATTCTTGTGGAGGCTGCGTGGTCGGCTCGCTTCCAGCCGACACTGACGCGCACGCTGCGGCTACGCCAGGAAGGGCTCGACGGTGAGGTGCTCGAGATCGCGCGCACCGCGCGGCATCGATTGCACTCGCGATACCTGAGGCTGCTCGGCCGGGGGCAAGACGAAACAACAGGTGATCACTGCTGTCGCACGCGAGCTCATCGGTTTCGTCTCGGCGATCGGCAGAACGGTCGAAGCCTGACACGTGGCATCGGCCGCGTAAGGACGACTCTTGATATGGGACGGAGGACACGAATGAGGGCCGAGCAGCACACGGAAAGGAGAGTCGTCGTGACTGCTATGCGACAGGCCACAATCGGCTGGACCCGCGCCACTACTCTGAGGCAGCTCCCGACGGATCACGACCACGTAGGCGAGCTCTACCGCTCGATCCATGAACATCAGAGTGATCAACCGTCGCTATTTGCCCGCTCGGCTCTCGTTCGTGCCATGCCGACTGCACCGCTACCTTACGGCAGGAGCTCCGTATACTCGGAGACAAAGCCCCCGATCCGGGCGGGCGTCCACCCACCCCGCGATCGGCCCGTACTCCTGAAGACAGTCCTGGAAGCGCACGATCGGCGTGGTGCCGTTGAAGCCGAGGTCTATCCAGTAGGTGGCGTTTCCGCTGCTCGGGTAGCTCGCCCCGCCGATCTCGCTCCACTACCGCATCCCACACCCGCGCCACCAAGAAGAGCGTACCCACCGCGGATGCCGTCACGCCGAACACGTCGGTGTAGAAGGTCATGAGGTAGGTGCTCATGGTGTTGAAGATGAGATTCATCCCAAGCGCTCCCAGCCCGTACGCCGGCTTTTCTCCGCCGCCTACCGTGACCAGCGCCTGTTTCTCTTGACGCGCCTGTTCCATTCGTTGCTCCTCCTGTTTCACACGGCATGGGGTGCGTGGTGCGAAGGAGTGGATACGTATGTCGGATTATGGATAGAAAGGGCCGAGGTAGGCGTGGGCGAAGAACATTGACAAAGATATACAAATTAGTATATTTAACGCAATGAAATTTGAGACACTGATGGACGCAGTTGGATCGTTGAGCGCGTTTGACCTGAACACGCTCAAGACGCTGTTCCCCGGTGAGGCGGACTCACTTCCGGTGCAACTTTACCGTTGGAGTCGGGCCGGCCGCGTCATCGAGCTCCGGCGGGGGCTTTACTCGTTGTCTGAGCCGTACCGCAGTGCCCCGCTTCACGGGCCGGCGGTGGCCGAAGCAATCTACCACCCGTCGTACCTCAGTCTGGAGTGGGCGCTGTCGTGGTATGGGGTTGTCCCGGAAAAGGCGGGGATCTTTACCTCAGTGAGCACGCGTGAACGTTGCGTTTTTCGCAATGAGTTGGGCATGTTCACCTACCGGACCGTGAAGCCGGCGCTCTTCTTTGGGCACACCGTAGTGCGTATCATGGATGCCCAGGTTCGGCTAGCTGAGCCGGAGAAGGCGCTCGTGGACCTCTGGTACCTGAGCAGCGGCGAATGGACGCCTGAGCGTATGGAGTCCATGCGGCTTGACGTTGAAGCGTTGAACGGTGAAGAGCGGCTCAGGAGCATGGTCATTCGTTCGGGCAAACCCCGTCTCCAGCGGGCGTTCAATGCGTGGATCGAATATGCAGGTGGCGCCGCGCACCACGAGGTGATCTCTGGATGAGATCGGAAGCCGTGCAGATTGTAGTGCAATACTCAGATCCCGATGAGCGGCTCAATGTCTTGCGGGAGTACCTGCAGGCGCAGATACTCCGCAGCCTTCATGAGTCAGGCGCGTTTACTTCGCTCTCGTTCGTTGGAGGGACTGCGCTTCGCTTTGTGTACCAACTCAGGCGCTTCTCCGAGGATCTCGACTTCTCCGTGGAGGTACCGGCTCACTATACTCCGCGACGGTGGTTGTCCCGGCTTGATCGCTTCCTACGCTTGGGCGGGTACGAGGCAACGGTCTCTTGGAACGACCGGAAAACGGTCAACACAGCGTGGGTCAGATTCGCCGGGCTTCTACACGACCTGGACCTTGCGGTTCAGCCCGGGCAGAAGATCGCCATCAAGCTGGAAATTGATACGCGTCCGCCGGCAGGTGCCGGAACGGAACGCGTTGTGATCCAGCGGCACACGATGGTGGCGCTCCAGCACCACGACATCCCCTCAATGATGGCGGGGAAGATCCATGCAACGGTTACACGGGGCCGAACCAAGGGTCGCGACTGGTACGACCTGATGTGGTACCTCTCACGAGTACCGCCTGCCCGCCCGAATCCGACGTTGCTAAGAAACGCACTGCGGCAGACCGACGTGTCGCTGGCCGGGGTCCGATGGCACGCTCTCCTGGCTCGAGCAATAGATGCGGCGGACTTCCACGCCGCCCGGGCCGACGTTGCACCGTTCTTGGAGCACCCGGAGGAGACCGAGTGGATCACCGCCGAGCACCTGCACACACTGCTCCGACGGGCCACGACGAAAGACTGAGCCGCCGCGCCGCCCGGTGCAGGCGTTCTACAGTGACGCCGGGTCTATCTTGTGCAGCCTGCGGCCGCGGCTTAACCAGAAGAAGCCGGCCGCTGCAATGACCACGTTCGACACGAACATAGCCCACCAGATTCCTGCAGCGCCCCAGCTCAGACCGAGCGCAAAGAGCACCACGCGTTGCGCCAGGATGCGGAACAACGTTTGCCCGCTTCGTTTGACCGCCGTCACCGCCTGGTCCCTTCGGCCCGCCCCAAGCGGCTGACAATCCGGTTGCCCACGCCATAGGCGGCCACCACTGCGGTCCCCAACTCAGGCTGCCCTTCAGTGCCGTGAGGTCGCGCCGGAGAGCTCTTCTGGTCTCCGCTGTCGAACCGTCAACGCAGAAGCCGTAACATCGTGTACGGACCATCCGGAATCACCGCAATCCGGGCATTGGGCCGCTCCCGAACGAAGCCGTCGAGCGCCCGCTGCAATTCCTCCGGAGCGCTATCGTTGCCAATGGATGCGGTAAGCGCGAATCGCTCCTGCTCTTCGGAGGAAATCCCATCGGTAAAAAGCCGGAGATTCTCCATGCCGAGTTGCTCCAGGACCTTGCACTGCATCTGGAACTCCCACTGATCCTTCTCGGTGGTCTCGTGGTTCGTCTCAATGTCACGCATGAACCGCTTCCAGTCCGCCCCGTATCGGTCCAACAACTCTCGGTACTCACTGCTGCCGATGCCCTCGCTGCACGCAGAGAGTATGGCCAGGACGCCGCCATCAGCTCTGACTGCGGGGGCCGCCATGGTCATGCCTTTCACGGTCTGATAGAGGTTCGCGTCGAGCGGAGCCCCACCGCCGGTCGTCACAACCAGATCGTATGTCCGGTCAAGAGAGACGCTACCTGTTCGGTCGACCTCCGCGCACCCCCTCTCATGCGCCTCCTCAAGACCGCCACAGAAGATCCCCGCCATCTCGTGCTCGTGCGTCGTTGTGACGTTTACCAGAAAGTCGACGCCTACCGCCCGAGCGACGCTCAACGAGATGTCATGGCATGGATTCCCGCTCAGGACGCCCGCCACCGCGTTGGGGTCCGAGAGGGTCCTGAACCCGTGGAAGCTCTGGATTGTCTCAAGGTCCACCAAGGCCGGGCACACACCCTTCCGGCCCCCGGAGTAGCCGGCCATGAAGTGCGGCTCAATGAACCCAGTGACGATCCGGAAGTCGGCATCAGCGAAGCGGCGGTTCACGCTGACCGGCGGATTGTCTCTGACCCTGACAAGATCATGCGGCTGATCCGCACGGTGGTTCACTACTTCTACACGGCGCGCGGTTTCCTCTCCAACGATCTGCCTGATCTCAATCCCGGTGCACGCGCGGTGCATCCCGTTACCGATGACAATGACGATCCGGTCGTCCCGGACTCCGGCATTGTTCAGAGTTTCCAGGATGGCCGGAAGAAACGATCGGTTTGGTACAGCCCTCGTGATGTCGGAGACCGTGATCGCCACCGACTGAGGCTGTGCGTCGGCCACCAGCTGGTGGAGTGGTGGAGCTCCAATCGGGTTTCTCAAAGCGTGGTGGACCGCAGCGGACGGGTCGGGTATTGGCGTGCCTCCCGGCGCTCTGAGGATATCCGCATCATCCGGCAGGCGCAGCGTCGTTCGCCCGGACCCGTATGCTACTTCAATGCTCTTGGCCACTCTCTCCCTCCTCCCTCATGCGTCGCTTGCGATGCCGCGGTTGCCAACGCCGGCAGAAGCCAGGACCTTAGGTAGTGAATGCCCTCCTTAACCAGGTCAAACGAACCATCGGCAATGCACCAGTCGAGGAACACCGAGCGCATCGAACGATTGAATCCGCGCGCGAGATCCTCCGGGCTCTGATCCGCTCGAAACACGCCTGCTTGCCGGCCTTCCGCTATGATGTCTGTCACGATCCGATACCACTGCCTCTGCGGATTCACGATGACCTTCTCCTCACCGGTCTGAAGGGTCTGATTCACGTAGAGTATCTTCAGGTTCTCATTCCCAACCTTGTCTCGAACGTAGCGCATCTGAGCCCTCGTGAACGCCTCGAGCTTAGCCGTTGGGGTCGCGTACCGGCGCAGGTTTCGGTCGGCATACTGTGCGTAGTAGCGGTCGATCTTCCAGAACTCCTCCACGATGATGTCGCTCTTGACCGAGAAGTACGAGTAGAACGTTCCCTTTGCCACACCTGCGGCACGCGTAATCTCTTCCACCGACACGTCGTCGTAGCCGCGCTCCCTGAAGAGCCGAAGTGCGTTGTCAACGATGGCCGTCTTAGTTTTGCGGGCCTTCTCTTCCCTGCGTCCCATTGTCTCCCTCCACGATCCTATCCACGTTCGGCATCCATGTCGAAGATCTTGCCCGGATTCATGATGTTGTTTGGGTCCCAGGCACGCTTTATTGCGCGCATGAGGTGGAGCTCGGTAGGATTGGCGACTTCTGCCAGGTACTGTTTCCGCTTGATGCCGATTCCGTGCTCGCCGCTTATCTTCCCGCCGAGCCCGGTGACCGTGTGGTAGAGGTCCTGCAGGCACGCATGCTCGCTTCGCCGCCATGTCGACATGTCCATAGTTGCACTCTTCACAAGCGTCGCGTGCAGGTTCCCATCCCCGGCATGACCGTAGCAGGGAATCTTCATGCCATACGTCTCGCTCAGTCGTTCCAGCTCCGGAATCAAATCCGGTATCTGCGCCGTAGGGACTACTATGTCCTCAAGAGATTGGACGGGGCTCTGCACCTTGAGAGCTTCCGCGATGTTTCTTCGTACGCTCCAGATGCGTTCTTTCGTTGTGGCATCCTCAGCGACGTAGACTTCGGTGGCTCCGTGCTGTTCGCAGAGCTCGTCGACGTCCAAGAGATCCTTCTGCACCTGGTCTTCGCGAGCGCCGTCAATCTCTATGAGAAGCATTGCACCGCACCCCTCGTAGGGGAGGCTCTCATTGAGGTAGGCGCAGCTTGTCTGCACCGTGAGCCGATCCATGAACTCGATGCTCGTCGGCACCGTCCCGTGGGTCATGATTGCGGGCACCACACCAATGGCTGCCTCCGGCGTTTCAAAGAGCGCGAGGAGAACGGAGTCGGCCTTGGGCAAGCCGATGAGCCGGATGATTGTCTTGGTCACGATACCGAGTGTCCCCTCTGACCCGACTACAAGCTGTTTCAGATCGTAGCCCGAGACATCCTTCGTCGCTTTGCCCCCGAGCCATACTACCTCGCCGGTCGGAGTCACCAGCTCTACTCCAAGCACGTACCGACCGGTGACGCCGTACTTCACTGCCTTCCCACCGCCGGCGTTCTCCGCGATGTTCCCACCGACCGCGGGGCGCGTCTGGAGGAGGTTGTCAGTTCCCGGTTCGATCTCTAGCTCGGTGCAGTCTGCGGTGAGACCGGTCTTCACGCGAACTGCGAGGTGTGGCATCAGCGTGCGGCCGGTGGTGGTAGCGGCGGCCAGAACGATGCTGGGCTGGTATGTGGTGATCAAGCGAGCCAGGACCGTACTGTAGTTCTCGCAGACGAACTCAGAGAGATCGCGGTGCTGGACAACATAGACCTCGTCCGCGCCTCGCTCTATCAGCTCATCCAGCTGCGACGTGTTGATGCGGTGGCCGATCACCAGGGCGGCAAGCTTGGTGTCCATAGCATCCGCAAGCGGTCTGCCGCGCGCAAGGAGCTCGAAGGAAACCTCTTTGAGTTGCCCCGCTTGCTGCTCTGCAATGGTCCAGACGTAGCTCACTGATCGACCTCCGGCACGAGTCCCTTCTTCCGCAAGAACGCAACCAGCTCGTCCACGGCATGGGTTGGAGACTCTCGAGCGTCTATGCGATTGCCGCCTCGTGTCACCCTGGGAGTCCGAATCCGCACCACACGGGTGGGTGAACCGTTGAGCCCAATGTAGCCTGGTTCCACGTTGAGATCCTTCGTCCCCAGGATTGGGACCTCCGCTCGGATCGAACGCTTCTTCCCGGACAGCGTTGGAAGCCTGGGTGTGGCGATCTCTTTCACGACGGTGAGAAGCGCCGGAAGACGTACCTTCAATTGTTGGTATCCGTTCTCAACGAGTCGCTCCAAACGCAAGGTCCGCGCAAGGTCCGCGGTGATTCGTTGGTCTCTGCGTCCTGTTCCGCGACGATGTCCGCCACGTACGTAACGCACGGTATCTCCAGCCACGAAGCTATGCCGGGTCCCACCTGACCAGTGTCGCCGTCAGTCGCTCGTTCACCGGCAAGAACAAGATCAAACTCCCCCAGGCTGCGAATCGCCTGCGCCAGAACGTACGAGGTGGCCCATGTGTCGGCTCCGCCGAACGCCTTGTCGGAAAGCAGATGACCTCGATCGCAGCCCATTGCCAGAGCCTCTCTGATCGCCGCCTCCGCTTTTCGAGGTCCCATGCTGATGACCTCGACGCTGCCTCCGTGGTTCTGCCGGAGTTGAAGCGCAGCCTCGCACAATCGTCCCCGTCTCCGGGTCCATTCGAACACTCGAGGTCTCCGGCACTTGTTTCACTGGGACGATGATTCTCATAGGCACATTCCTTGAATGGTTGCAGCGTTGAGTGCCATTCTATCCAAGAAATATGACCGCGGTCAAGTCAAAAATGACCCGAGTCACTTTTTGAACTCATCTAGGCCGAATGAAGCGAGCCCGCCGTCTTGCCTACACCGGCACGTCTCAGATCACCCGTTCGCGAATCTTCGCGGTGACCCACTCGCTTACGACGACCGTCCCAAGGATCAGCAGGAGCACCACCGCTACCTGTTTCCAGGCGAGGATGTTGATTGACGCCTGCAGTTGCAGGCCGATGCCTCCGGCGCCAACGAGCCCAAGGACGGTTGACTCGCGAATATTGATGTCCCACCGGTAGACGGTGATCCCGACGAAGGCCGGGATGACCTGCGGTAGGATGCCGATGCGCAGGACCTGCAACGGATGCGCGCCGGTGGCGCGGACTGCCTCCACCTGCTTCCGATCGATCTCTTCAATCGCCTCGTAGAGCAGCTTGCCGATGAACCCGACTGAGCGCAGCGCGATGGCGAGCATGCCGGCGAACACGCCGGGTCCGACGATTGTCACCAGGAGCAGCGCCCAGGCCAGCGAGTTGATTGACCGCGAGGAGACGAGCAGCACGAGCGCGGGGAACCGGCTCGCGATCTTCGCCGGTGAGGTGTTGCGTGCCGCAAGAAAGGCGAGCGGCAGCGCGAGCACTACCGCAATCGCAGTGCCGAAGGTGGCGATGAGGATGGTGTCCCAGAGCGGACGCAAGAGAACCCCGATGTAGTCCCACCGCGGCGGGACCATGCGCGAAAAGATGTCTGCCGCCTGCTTTGGTGCGTCCGCCACGAAGACCCACATGGTCGTCGCGGAGATGCTCCGCCAGGAGACGAAGAACACGACCAGGATGCCGAGCCAGGCCGCAAAGCGAGTCAGACTCGCACGACCGTCCCGGCGGCGCCACACGGTTCCGGACGGCGTGGTGCGCAGCGGCATCTACCCAACCCTCCGTCGGATCAGGCCCGACACGTTCTCTGCGATCAGCACGATCACGATGATCGTGATGAGAATCGCCGCGCTTGTCTCGTACTCGTAGCGGCTGAACGAGGTGTTCAGCGTCGCGCCGATGCCGCCTGCGCCGACGATCCCGATCACCGCGGATTCGCGGAAGTTGATGTCCAGCCGGTAGAGTGAGAGCCCGATCAGCCGCGGCATGACCTGCGGCTGTACCGCGTAGGAGATCACCTGCGGCCACACGGCCCCGGTCGCGCGAATCGCCTCCAGTTGTACCGGGTCGATCTCCTCTATGTCTTCGGCGAGAAGCTTCGCGAGAAACCCGATGGTCGCAAAGCTGAGCGTGAGCACGCCGGCGAACGGACCAAAGCCGAACATCGCGACAAAGAAGATGGCGACGATCACTTCCTGGAACGCGCGCGAGACCGTGATGATCGCGCGACAGATGAGGTAGATGGGGACGGGCGAGATGTTCCGCGCGGCTCCGAGCCCGATCGGGACTGAGATCAGGATTCCGAATGCCGTAGAGACGACGGTCATGGTGAGGCTTTCCAAGATTCCCTCGGTTATCTCCGACCAGCGACCGGCGAAGTTCGGCCGGACAAAGGCGGTAAGGAAACGGGTTGCGCGACTCATCCCTTCGGCAACACGCTCCCAGCGGACCTCGAGCGAGGAGACGCCGAGCACCGCGTACGCGACGGCCGCCGCAAGTAGCGCGTACCGGAGCCACGGCTTAGCAATGAGGCCCGGCGGCCGCCAGACGGTGGTGCGAGAGAACGGGCTACTCATGATCGTGACCCCGGTGAAGCAGGAGCGAGGCGGTATGCTCGGGATGATCGGCGTGATGCGTGTCGAGTTGCTCGTCGCGATCGTCGTCTCCGGTGGCGTTCCAATCCTCCTCGCCGTAGACCTCGGTGAGCATGTCGTTCGTAAGCCCGCTCGGTGGTCCGTCAAAGACGACCACACCCGCGCGCAAACCGACGATCCGGGTCGCGAAGAGCCGAGCGAGCGTCACGTCGTGCATGTTGACGATCGTGGGAAGCGAACGCTCCCGCGCGAGCCCGGTAATCAGGCGCATGATCGTGCGGGCGGTCTTGGGGTCAAGACTCGCGGTGGGCTCATCCACCAGGAGCAGCCGCGGCTCCTGCATGAGCGCGCGAACAATCCCCACGCGCTGCCGCTGGCCTCCGGACAGCTCGTCGGCGCGCTTTTCAGCCTGGTCTGAGAGACCAACCTCATGGAGGAGCGCGAGTGCCTCGTCCACCATGGCGGCGGGGTAGCGACGAAGAAGACTCGGGAGCAGCCCAAGATACCCGAGCTTGCCGGAGAGCACGTTTTCCATCACCGTGAGTCGCTCGACGAGCGCGTACTCCTGGAAAATCATGCCGATGTGCCGGCGCTGGTGTCGCAGATTGCGCCCGGAGAGATGCGTGAGCTCGACCCCGTCGAGCGTGACGCTACCGCTCG
>CAYTGY010000087.1:0-11210 GCA_964437265.1 uncultured Spirochaetaceae bacterium
GTGAGGAGCCTGGCGTTGCGCGCGTACTGGAAGCCCGGCTCACCCCCCCGTTCTCCCGGTCGCACGGCTTCAGCTCGGAGGAGGTCGCGGGCCTGCCGCGGCTCGCGCACGCGGTCATGGCGGCGGAGTACCCCTTTGTATGGCACACCTTTGAGGATGACCGGCTTCCGGTGGAGGTCGCGCTGGAAAGCTTCACGCCGTTTGTCCCGCTCAATCCGGATGACTCAGGAATACCGTGCGCGGTCCTGACCTATACCCTTCGCAATCCCGGGACGCAGACCGTGCGGGCGTCAATCGTCGGCTCGCTTCCGAACATGGCCGGGTATGCCGGCCACCCGCCTGACGGTAACCCGAACACCTCCGGGTCTGAGCATCAGATCAACGAGTTGCGTGAAGAGCCGCCCGCCACCGGTCTTTTCTTCTCCTCCTCCGCGTACGGGGAGAGTGATCTCCGGCGGGTCAGCATGTGTCTGCTGACCTCCTCAGAGGGGCTCACCGCCAAGCCTGAGTGGTTCTCAGGCGGCTGGTTCGACGGGCTCCGCGATTTCTGGGATGATTTTTCCGCGGACGGCCTGTTGGAGTGCGCCTCAGACTCCGGAGCCTACGGAAACGCATTCCACCAGGTGCCGTTCAAGACGGGGTCAATCGGAAACCAGGTAACGCTGGCCGCAGGCGAATCCCGGCAGCTGCGTTTTGTCCTTACCTGGCACGTACCCAACCGCGTCAAGCGTTGGGGCGGCGACGTCGACTACACCGACACCACTCAGCAGACGATACGGAATCGCTACGCGGTCCGTTTTGGTGACGCGTGGGAGGTGGGTACCTACCTGGTCTCCAACCTGGAACCGCTGGAGCGGCAGAGCCGCGATTTTCATGGCGCGTTCTTTGGAAGCACCGTCCCGTATCCACTTCTGGAGGCGGCTTCCGCAAACATCACCGTCATCAGGAGTACCACCTGTCTCTGGCTGGAGGACGGGACCTTTGCCGGTTGGGAGGGATGCTCCGACGGCGCCGGGTGTTGCTTTGGTAGCTGCACCCATGTGTGGAACTACGCGCAGACGCTTGCGTTTCTCTTCCCGTCGTTGGAGCGCACCATGCGCCGCGTGGAGTTCCTCGAGGAAACCGACGACTCAGGTAAGATGACGTTTCGCGCCAACGCGGTCTTTGACCAGGATCCGTGGGACTTTGGCGAGCCGGCCGCGGACGGCCAGATGGGGTCGGTGATCCGCGTATACCGCGAGTGGATGCTCAGCGGCGACCGGGCGTTTCTCACGGAGATGTGGCCGGCGGTGAAGCGGTCGCTCGAGTTCGCCTTTGAGTACTGGGACACCGACGCTGACCTGGTCTTTGACGGTAAGCAGCACAACACCTACGACATCGAGTTCTTTGGCCCCAACCCGCTGACCGCCGTGCTCTTCCTGGCGGCACTTCACGCCGGCGCATCGCTGGCCGCGGCAGTTGGTGACCGGGAGGCGCACGCCCGCTACCAGGATGCGTTGTCGGCAGGCGCCCTGCGGGCGGACGAGTTGCTCTGGAACGGCGAGTACTACCAGCAGCGCATTGACAACGTGGACGCCCACAAGTACCAGTACGGAAGTGGGTGTCTCTCAGACCAGCTGCTGGGCCAGCTTTTGGCGCACGTGACCGGCATGGGCTATCTCTTGCCGGCGGACCACGTCCGCGCTGCGGTGCAGTCGATCTACCGGCACAACTTCAAGACCGACTTCACCGAGCACGACAATACGCAACGCACCTATGTCCTCAATGACGAGCACGGCCTCCTGCTCTGCACCTGGCCACGCGGCGGCCGTCCGCGGTTCCCGTTTGTCTATAGCGAGGAGGTGTGGACCGGGATCGAGTATCACGTGGCAGCACATTTGATCTACGAAGGCTTTGTGGAAGAGGGGTTGGAGCTCGTACGCGCGGTTCGTGACCGCCACGACGGGTACCGCCGAAACCCGTGGAACGAGGTGGAGTGCGGCCATCACTACGCGCGCTCGCTCTCCAGCTGGGCGCTGCTGACCGCGTACACGGGGTTTGTGGCGGATCTTCCCGCAAAGCGCATCCGCTTTGCTCCCAGGACCACGGAGATTCCCTTCAGCACCTTCTGGTCAACAGGAACCGCATGGGGCACCTACTCTCGTGACCGGGATTCGTCCGGCGGGGGAGTGAACGAGGAGCTCACCGTGCTCTACGGGGACGCGGAGCTAACCATCACGCCTGCCGGCTAGCAGACCGCATGCCGCGCCAATCTCTTGGCCGCGCGACTTGCGGATGGTGGTCATGATGCCGGCGTCTTTGAGGGTCGTCTGGAACCGCTCCGTCTGTTCCCGCGGCGCAGGTGCATACCGGGCCCCGGGGAACCCGTTCCACGGGATGAGGTTCACGCGGCACGGCAGCCCGCCGATGAGCTTGACCAGCGCGGCGGCGTCGCGCGCTGAGTCATTCACACCCGCAAGCATCACCAGCTCAAAGCTGAGCCGGCGTCTGCCGGTGTCTCTGAATGGGGGCAAGCTTAGGCGGTGCCGATTCTTGAGCAATTCCACAATTTCCGCAGCAGAGTACCGGTGCTCGGTAGGGACCAGCTCCATCCGAACCTCCGGACGCGCCGCGTGCAGACTCAGCGCGATGTTGGTCTCCGTGGCGTCAAGCAGCCGCTCGAGCTCCGGGAGGACGCCCACCGTTGAGACCGTCACCCGCCGCGGGCTGAAGCCATACCCCCACGCGGCGGTGAACACCTCCAAGCTCCGGAGCACGGCATCCAGGTTGTGTGCGGGCTCGCCCATCCCCATGTAGACGATGTTGGTGACCGCGTCGCGCTCACTGATATTCCGATACTGGCTGAGGATTTCGCCTGCGCGAAGGTCCGCGTTCAACCCGCCGTGACCGGTCAGACAGAACCGGCACCCCACCGCGCATCCGGCCTGAACTGATACACAGAGCGTGGTGCGCCGTCCGTCCGGTATCACCGCGGTCTCGTACACCGCCGGCTTGGCACCGCGTGCCCCTCCGCCGTCCTGGTAAGCCGCAAAGGCATAGCGCACCGTGCCGTCACTGCTCCGGTGGCGCTCGGCCGGCTCCGCCGCGGGGATCCCGCCGTCGTCCGCCGGTGCAAGTTTCTCCCGCAGCGCCGCCGGGATGTTGCGCATCTGATGGACCGAGGAGGCGTGGTGTTTGTAGAGCCACTCTGCTGCTTGAGTCGCGCGGTAGCGCGGCTCGCCCAGCTCATCGGTGAGACTCTGAATCGCGGAAAGTGGCATGCCAAAGTGAAGCATCACTCAGAAGATAGCGAATCCCGTCGCGCGTTGGGAGTCCGCCGGCGCTCCGGCGCCTACGCGTTCTGCGTGTCGGTGATCGGCTCCCGGACCGTGAACGCCCGCGCGGGGTTTGACACGGTCATGGTGTGGATCATCCGGTCATCGATCCCAAGAGAACGCATGAGCGGGACAAAGCGCTCGGTCAGGTAGGTGTATGGTTTGACCTCACCGCCCTCCGGTTCTCCCACCGTGTACCACCCACGGTCCTGAGAGAGCAGAATCTGCTTCGCAAACCCGGCTTCCAGCAGCTTGAGCAGTGGCGCCAAAACCGTCTCATCCTTGGCTCCGCCGATTCCATCCAGCTCGATCCACGCGCCGGCCCGGGCGGCCATGAGCACCAGCTGATGATCAGGCTCGGTGTTCGCGTGGATGTAGATCCACCGCTCCGCCGAAACGCCGTGCCGCTCCAGAACGCGAAGGATGTGCAGCGCCGCGACACCGCCTTCGGTGTGCGTGGCTATTGGGAGCCCGGTGGCCCGGCTGGTCAGCGCCGCCGCGGTGATCACCGTCTGTTGCGCCGGGGCCAGTGCGGTCCCAAACACCGCGGTCTTGATGAACCCCGGGCGAACGCCGGTCCCGTCAATCCCGTCGCGCCACTCGGCGATCCATTCCTCGGAAAGCGTCCGGGCACCGCGGGTGGTGCCGCTGCGTGCATCCTCTGCCGCGTACTCGAGCGTCCGGCGAGGTAGGAACGGCTCCTTGTACTGTCCGGTGTTGGTGATGATGTGCAGGCCGGTGTGTTCGGAGAGCCGCCGCAACACTGCGACATCCCGCGCCAGGTACATCGGCGTGCAGTCGACAAACCCGGTGATGCCGGCTTCCATCGCCTCCTGCAGAAACGGGAGCATCCGTTCGATCACCTCTTCGGCGTCATAGCCATCCGGGGAAGCGGTCTCCGCCCCGCTGAAGTCCACCAGTACGTGTTCATGCGGGAGCGTGAGGCCGAGCTCGCGCTCGTCAATTGGTCCGCGGACGGTCATGATCATGCCGTGAAAGTACTGCGAAGCGTCCGCGACGTGTGCGATTCCGGCGCGCGCGACTGTCTCGCCTCCTACGTGAGGGCGGCGAAGAGGGCTCGTAAGTCGATGCACAGAGCGGGGAGCGCGCTGCTCCGGAGTCGCTCGGGAGTCGCCACGATTCGGGGGGCCGGGTTGAAGCCCGAATGCCCCTGCCGGTCAAAGACCAACACCGTCTCATCCACCGGAGAGACCACCCAGTACTCGGCAACGCCGCTGTTGTCGTATAGCGCGCGCTTCTCACCAAGGTCTTTGCTCATGGTGGTTGGTGAGAGCACCTCGATCACCAGATCAGGCGGCCCAACACACCCGCGTTCCGCGAGTTTCTCCGAGTCGCATACTACCGCGATGTCCGGCTGCACCACGGTGTCCGCGGAAGCGAGATCATCGCCCGGACCGGCATACGGAAACACGTCGAACGGTGCCGTGAAGCCACTGCACCCGGTTTCGGCAAGCCGCGCCCTGATCTGGCCCGCAAGCTCCCACACCAGCGCCTGATGCCTGCGCTCGGGCGCGGGGCTCATGTTCCACGCCACACCCCCGATGAGCTCCCACCGCTCCTCATCCGGCCACGAGGCGTACTCGGCATACGTGTAGTGATGATCGTCCTTGATCGCAGGATCCGCCATCCGGTTCACCCCTTCACTATATCAGACAGCGTTGTGCTCCGCGATGATTGACCTTGGGGGGGCTACGCCAATACCCCGAACACCGTGACAACTGCGGTCAGCAGGACGAACCCAGTGCCTATCAGCCATTGGGTGCGGCGGAAGTTCTCCTGCACGTCGTCAAAGCGTTTGTCGACAGACTCGAACCGCTTGTCCACCGCCGCGAAGCGCTGATCCATCTGTGCCTGGAGTGACTCAAAGCGCTGGTCGACGGCCTGAAACCGCTGGTCCACCGCCCGGAAACGGTGCTCCATCAACTCTTGCGATGACCTGAATCGGTCGTCCATCGCGGAGAAGCGTTCGGTCATCAGCTCGCGCTGCGCCTTGAGCTCCTCCTCCACCCGGACCATCCGCTCGAGCAGTTGGGTGTTCACCGCCGTCGGCTCTCGCGGGACGATCTCAGTAACCAGATCCCGGAGCCACGGCTTGACGTAGTCTCCGATTCGTCTGACGTCCTCAGCTCCCAACACCACGTGTGGTTCTCCCATCTGGTACCCCTTCACTATAGCTACAACAGCAGAATTCGGCCAGGTGCTTGACCAGGCGGTGGATTTCCACGCCTCACAGCGTGGAAGACGCCGCCGACCCCGACGTAGACATGTTCCCGCCGTTCCTTGACACCCGGCCTCCCCTGCGATACACACGATAGGTGAGGGTGCTCTTCCGAACGTAGATCTATCGCTCGTAATTAATTACGAGCTTCTGAATAAGCAATAGCGGCGACCGCCGGACAACGCGGACGCTGCGCTACATGGCCGCAAAGGGATGCGCGGCTCTGGGGGAGGACCAGTGTTCACACGGAATCTACAAGCGGCGTGCTGTTTGGCGATCTGCGCTCTGGTGTTAGTGGGCACCGCGACGGCGCAAGAATCGCTCAACGACTACTATGCGTACCCGCTGTCCATTGGTGGCGGCTATGCGCCGTTGTCCGCCGTGGGTGAGGTCCTGCGCCGGGCGACGGTCAATGAGTTCTCCGGCAAGGTGCGCGTGCCCATGCCGTTTCTGCCGGCGCTTCAGCCGTTTGTTGCGTTCGGTATGGAGAGCTTTGACTCAGACGAGCAGGATGAGCCTACCGTGCTCGACGGAGTGCTCGCCGAAGGGGCGTCTCTGCCTGACTACAACGCGCAGGACGTTTGGGATCACCGAAACTTCTTTGGAGCGCTCGGTGCGGGCTACGCGCAGCGGGTCAGCAAGGAGTTTGAGGTTGGTGCGGAGACGTTTTTCGGCCTCAGCCAGTCCTACTTCGACCGGCGGGTGGTCACCGCGGATGGGCAGTGGTACCCGGTGGGCTCTTTGGGAATGATCGCCGGGGCAAACGGGAAGCTCACGCTCAATGCCTCCTACAACTTCTCAATAGACCTGGCGCCCACGGTGCGCTATGAGCGCAGCTTTGGTGGACTGACCGACTTTGACGGCATCTACTTCGGCGTTGGGTTCGCGGCTCACTATCGGTTTGGGCAGGATCCGGATGCGCCACAGGCTGAGGTGCGCGCACTGCGCATTGGCGAGATTAAGATGCCGCCGGTTTTTGCGGCCATGCAGTCGGTCTATATCGACCAACCGCTGACCACCGTCACCATCACGAATACCGAAGACAACGAAGTCACGGATCTGGAGGTGACGTTCAACCAGCCGGAGGTGATGGACTCACCCACGTCGGTTGCCAGAATTGATGTGTTGGGTCCGGGAGAGTCGGTTGACGTGCCGGTGATCGCTGCCTTCAACCGTCAGGTGTTCTTCACCAATGGAATCACGCCGTACAGCGCCGAGCTGACGGTGCGCTACAGCTACCGCAACCGACCGGTCACCCAGTCGCAGAGCACCACCTTTGACCTGCATGACCGCAACGCCTTGACGTGGGATGATGACCGCAAGGTCTGCGCGTTTATCACCCCAAGCGACAGTGCGATGGGAAACTACGCCAGCTTCATTCGGACAACGGCGCGCGAGGATTCTACCGAGTATCTCCCCGATGCTTTGGAAGCGGCGATGCAGGTCTACCATTCGCTCGCCTCGCTCGGGTTGCTGTATCAACCGGACCCGACCGCGCCGTTTGCAGAGGTGCAGGGCGACACGCTTGTCGTCGATTCGGTGAGCCTGCCCCGGGAGACGCTGGCGAACATCACCGGCGACTGTGACGACATCACCGTGCTCTACAACACCGTCCTTGAGGCGGCCGGCGTGCAGACCGGCATTGTCACTGTCCCGGGGCATATCTATGCGGCGGTCAACACCGGTGTGTCGCCGCGGGAGTACGCGCGTGTCCACCCGGATCGCGCGATGAGCATCAATCACGACGGGTCGCTCTGGATCTTGATCGAGATTACCATGATCGGGAGGGCGAGCTTCCTTGAGGCGTGGCAGACCGGGATGCGACAGTGGAGCGCCTACGACGACCAGGTGAGCGCGCGGAACTTCCACGCCACCGCGGTCGCCCAGCGGGAGTACCGCCCGGTGGGCTTGCAGGAGAGTGACCTGGGGTTGCAGTACGGCGAGCCGGAGGAGTTCCTGCGTCCGTACCGAAGTGACCTAGGCCGATTGGCCTCGCTCATTGTGGCGCCGGTGCGCGAGCGTGCACAGGAGTCAGACTCCGGGCGGCACTGGAATCACGTGGGGGTGATTGCCGCTCGTCTGAACCAATACTCGGTTGCGCGTTCGGCGTTCGAGCGAGCGGCCGAGCTCGATCCGCGCGACATCGGCCCCCGGCTCAATGTGGGCTCGCTTGCGTTCCTGCAGGAGGAGTTCGACGCGGCGCTCGAGGCATTCACCGACGCCGAGCGGCTGTTCCAGCAGGCCCAGGCATCCCCGCGCGCGCAGCTCACGGTGTTCATCAACATCGCCAAAACGCTCTACGCGCTGGAACGCTTTGATCAGGCCGCCGAGTACGTCGCCCGCGCGGAAGAGATCGATCCGGAGGAGGCCGGCCGCTACGACTTCATCGCCGCCGCGGCATCCGCAGACGGCGGCCGAGCGGCAGCCGCGGAGACCGGACCTACGATTCTGTTCTGGGACGAGGAGGAGTAGCATGAAGCCGCGCATGATTCGCCGGATCGTGCTTGGCGGCGTTGCGGTGGTCTTTGCTGCGGTGTTGCTGAGCTCGTGTCCGAATCCTATCCCGAGCGAACTGGCCGCACAGCTCACCGATGAGGACGGGCCGGTCATTACCATCACAGAGCCAACAGACCGCAGCGAGTACAGCACGGTGGTGCAGGTCATTGGGACGATCACCGATTCCCTAAGCGCTACGAGCGCCACTGAGGTTGCTTCCTGCTCCTACCAGATCCATGGTACGACCGTCGCCGGTGAGTTTTCGGTCTCTGAGACAGGGGAGTTCTCTTTTCTGTTCGCAACGGTTGACTCGGATGGGACCCGGCTCGTAGACGGAACTATCACGTTCGAGCTCTCCGCAGTAGACTGGAGCGGCAACGAGTCTAGTGAGACCGTAGAACTGGTGCCGAGCAGCACCGGTGACGTTCCAGGTTTTGTGGTGGAGCCGGGCGACCGAACCGTGACCATAACCTGGGACGAGATCCCTGGTGCGGAGAGCTACAGCCTAAGTGAAGTTAACTTCGGTCTGGAGCGCACCGATGTAACCTCGCCGTACACATGGACCGGGCTCACGAACGGACAGGCATACGCGTTTCAGCTGACCGCACACGTTCCTGAAGACGTCGGTCAAGATGCCCGCTCCGAGATCATTGAGAAGATGCCACTCAGTTCGCGAACGTTCGCACCGTGGGTTGCTGAGGAGGGGTACAAGTCCATTACCGTCGAGTGGTGGGCGAATCCCGATGTGGCCCAGTACACCGTTGAGCGGGCGCTATCCAGCGATGGACCGTGGGAAGTCCGTCGGCGGCTAACGGCGAGCCGGTTCGAGGACACCGAGGTGGAGCACAACACCGAATACTGGTATCGGATCAAGCCGACCGAGTTCCCAGAGATTCCAAGTGATGCGAATGCCGGGATGCCGGGAAGATTCGGCCAGCGGACCAGCGCGTCGATCGCGACAGGCGGAAGCGCCGGCGACGTCGATGTTGACGGCACCTTCGCATACGTGGCCTCCGGCGACGGGCTATGCGTGGTAGATGTGTCGGCTCCAACAAGCCCCACCGTGATTGGTTCGGTGACTACCGCCCCGGATACCGCCAACCATGCAAGAAGCGTGACCGTAGTCGGGGCGTACGCGTATGTGGGAAACTGGAATCGAGAGCTTGCCGTGGTGGATGTCTCCGAGCCCGCAAGCCCCCAGCTGGTGACAACACGCGACGTGGACGATTATGTCTACGGTGCTCCCGCCATCCATGGATCATATCTCTACTTTCCCAACGGTAACCTGACTGTATTCAACATTGAGGATCCGCGGAATCCGGTTCTAGAGCGTACGGTCATCACGACCGGGTACGCGCATGCGGTGACTACCGATGGACAGTACCTCTATGTGGCCGAGGGAGGGGTCTCAGTCTGGAGCCTCGGTGATTCTGGTGATCCGACGCTGGTCGATGATGAGGCGAGTGTCACGCAAGCTCGAGACATATCAGTAGTCGGTAGCACCATTTGTGTGGCGGCGGATGATGAGGGTGTTGTCCTGATTGGGTTCGATCCGCAAGCCGGCGATCCACTTGTCGTGTCTTCGACCTACACAACCAACATCGGCAGAGCGTTCGATGTCTGTGCCAACCGGTCCTATGCGTACGTCTCACACACTCCTTCTGAGGGATCAAGTCGGCTGTCGATCCTCAACGTTGCTGATCCCGCTACTCCGGTCACCACAGGTTCGATTGCGGCCAACGACGCCGGTGGTGCTGCCATGGATGCGCCGTTCATCTACCTCGCCGACGGGTATGGAGGACTTCGAGTGGTACGAGCTGAGCATCCTGAGAATCCCGTGCGGACCGGCACATTGGTTACCGGCGATCAAGCTTTGGGGGTGGAGGTCATCGGCGCATATGCGTACGTGGCCGACGACACCGCCGGGCTGACGGTGGTTCACGTGGCAGACCAGATGAATCCGGACCTCGAGGTCTCTGTTCCGGTCACCGGCCGTGCGTCTGATGTGACGTTGTCCGGCCGCATTGCCTTTGTCGCAGACGAAACCGGCTTCGTGTCGCTGTTTGACGTTGAAGACCCAACCAGTCCAACCGCGCTGCCGACGGTCACTACTGCCGAGAGCGCCCAGGAGGTTGTGGTGGTCGGTCCGTATGCCTACGTTGCGGACCACGAATCGCGGCTTTCAGTCATCGAAATCAATCAGCCTGCGGACCCGGTGTACCTCGGAACGAGGCCGATCGGCTACTCCGTGGTGGGTGTTACCGTTACGCGGGGCCGCGCCTACCTTGCCGACGGTGAAGGCTTGCTTATCATTGCTGACGCAACTGATCCGGTCGATCCGGTGTGGATCGATTCAGTCCCGTCGATAGGCAATCCGGAAGCGGTGAAGGCTGCGGGGTCATACGCCTATGTTGCGGACGACTCCGACGGTCTCACGGTGTTCGATCTCTCAGACGGGATCCCGACGGAAAGTGCGTCCAACCTCACAACGACCGACCGAATGTGGGACGTCGCGATATCCGGCTCCTACGCGTTTGCGGCCGAAGGGCAGGCAGGGCTGGGCATCATCAGTATCTCCGACCCGCTCAATCCCGTCCGCCTCGCAACAATTGCGCTTGACGACTACGCTGAGGATGTCTGTGTCCGCGGTTCGTACGTGTATGTAGCAGATGATGACGGCGGTTTGCAGATCATCCAACTCTGGGAGGAGCTATGATCTGTACGTGGGGCTCCCCGCATATCGTGCGTACTGCAGCAGTGCTGCTCTGCGCGGCTCTTTTCACTTCCTGCCCCAACCCCATCCCCACCACTCTGGCGAGCCAGGTGGGTGATGAGACCGGGCCGGTGATCACGCTGGCAAGCCCCGAAGAGGGTGCCACGTACCAGTCTACCGTGACGGTCAGCGGCACCGTTGTGGATGCGGACGGAGCGGTCACTTCGTGCACGCTGGTTGTTTCTGAATCAGAAGTAGAGGAGCCGATTGAAATCGCCGAGGACGGCACGTTCTCCGCCGAGTTCAGCACCGTCGGGCTCACCGCATCGGTCACGTTGACCCTTACGGCAGTTGACTGGAACGGAACCACCGCCACACTCAGTCGAACGCTCCAGAACAGCCTCTCGGGTCCGGCAATCTCGATCACCGAACCTGCGGACTACAGCGC
>CAYTGY010000088.1:0-11159 GCA_964437265.1 uncultured Spirochaetaceae bacterium
GAACACTACAGCCGCCGCCGCAAACCCGGCCCCGACCATACGTACGGTTGCCGGCTCGAGGGCTCGTGAGCCGAGTGGCGGAATCAGCGCGAGGAAGAGCCAGACCCAGGTTCCGGTGCTCAGCCGCCGGTAGAGCCTGAGCGTGGGGTGGCCGACCGAGCTGCTTCTCCTACCCCGCCGGCCGTTCCCGCGTCTGCCGCCCCGCCACCACGCCGCTACCAGACGGGCGCTGTGAGATGCGCCGGCAACCGCC
Organism: uncultured Spirochaetaceae bacterium; assembly: GCA_964437265.1. GTDB lineage: Bacteria > Spirochaetota > Spirochaetia > DSM-27196 > SLST01 > CAYTGY01. The sequence continues at coordinate 254 of CAYTGY010000088.1, forward strand.
GCCGGCCCGCAGCAGATCACCGCGATCGCGCCCGCCAGGAGCCCCGCCGCGGGCGCCGGCAGCGGTGCGGCCAGTGCCACAGTGGCCACGCCGTTTGGTGAGGGGCCGACGTCGGGCAGCACGCCAACGAGCAGCAGCAGGCCAAGCGCCTGAACGCCGCGGAGCAGGTCAATGGAGAGCCCGGCTCGGGTAAGGAGCCTGCCGGTTGCCGCGGAGGCTCCGGCGGTGAGCGTGACCGCCGAAGCACCGGCCACCACCCAGGCGACGGGAGTGACGGATTCGCTGAGCGCACGTGCCACCCAGCCGGCCGCGGCCGCCGTGCAGAGCACCCAGAGGGGGTGCGCAATAGCCGCCCGGACGGTGAGCAGGCGCAGGAGCCGACGGTACTCAGAGACATCCCGGACGAAGCTGAGCGTCGTCGGTTTCTGCAGGGCGATCGCAACCCGCGGTCCGGATATCCAGACGCTGAGCCACAACCACATGAGCGCGTTCCAGAACGCGCATTGCGTCCACCAGACACTCCCGCCTCGAGCGGCGATGTCTGCTGCGATGAGTCCGTTTGCCGCCAGGCGAAGGACGGCGATGATCCCCAGGAGTGAGAGTGCGACGGTGAGAGATTGGGAGCCGATCTCAGTGCGGTGTAGCGCGCGGCTAATCACCAGCCGGGCAGCTGCGTCTCGCGTCATCTCTGTCCGCCGAACTCTACTGACGCCGGCAGGAGCCAGGAGAGATCCGGCCGTTCCGCCGGGATGCTCGGTGCCGCCGCGCCACCCTCGCACAGTACCGAGCCCTCCGCTCCGGTCTGCAATGTCCAGACACGGTCCGCCCGCGCCAGAACGAGATGCGGCGCATGCGAGGCGACAATCACCGCCGCACCGGCATCCGTGAGGGCCGTGAGCACGGCGCCGAGGATCCGGCTCCCCTCGGTATCAAGCGATGCAGTTGGCTCGTCGAGCAGATAGAGCCGGGCGGGTGCCACCAGGGCCAGAGCCAGCGTCAATCGTTTTCGCAAGCCGTCTGAGAGCTGTTCGGCGCGGTGATCGTGGTGAGTCGCAAGGCCCCAGAGCTCGACCAGTCGGTTGCCGCGGTCGCCGGTCGCCGGTCCGCAGAGCAACTCCACCAGCGCCGTATGCTCGCCAACCGTCAGATAGGAGACCGTTCCGTCCCGCGCCGGTGCATAGCCGGTGTGCAGCCGCCACGCGGCCGACGACGGATCAACGGGAGACTCGCGCGGGCTCACGACAAGTGACCCGGAGGCAATGGAAAGGCGGCCGGCGAGCGCTTCGAGCAGCGTAGTCTTGCCCGAGCCGTTTGGTCCGGTGAGCAGCACGAGCTCTCCCGTTCGGACAGCCGCGGCTCCGTGCCGGATGATGGTTCTTCCGGTACGGCGCAGGACAATCCGGCGGAGCGCCAGTTCACTCCAGGCGGAAGGCACCGCGCCCGGTCCGCTCATGCGCCCGGGGGTACAGCGCTGCGGAGTCGATCGACGATCTCGCCGACGGTCTGCGTCCACATGCCCGCCTGGTACCACCCGGCCATCGTCTCAAGAAGCTCACGGTAGAGGATGGGAAACTGCTTTGCCGCCTCCTTGTCCACGCTTCGTCGCGCGTAGAGCTCCATGAAATGCGGACGCTCGGATTTCCACGCCTCCTTCTTCCGTTGCACCGCTTCGGGAGCCTCGATCCAGCGCGCGATCTCCTCTCCGGTCGCATCCCAGAGCGAAACCGCCGGGATGTGGTCGTCGCCGTCTGCTTCGTAGGCCGCCTTGAGCTCCGGCGTCTCAGACCCACGGAACACGCGGAATGGGATGCCGGCGCGGGGGAAGAGGATCCGCAGCAGCGGGAAGTTGCACGCCGAATCTCCGCACCAATCCTCGGTCATCATTGTGGCGCGAACCGGTTGGGCGAAACGCGCCGCGGCCTCGCGCAACTCGTCCGCCAATGGCGGCGGATCGGGAGCCTGCTCAGCCAACCGGCGTACCAGTGAGCGGTAGTTCTGCAGACTGCTCAGATACTCCTCCGGGTCAATGCCGTGGCGGAACCGTTCGTCGTTCATGGTCAGGTTCATGAGTAGAGAGATACCCGATTGGCCACGAGTATGCAATGTCCGCGACAGAATCCGCATCTTCCCGTTACAATGGCGGTGCTATGATTGTCTGTGCAGGCGAATCGTTGATCGACTTTGTTCCCCAAGCGGCGGGAGCGCTCCCGTTGTACCAGCCGGTCGCCGGCGGGTCTCCGTTCAACTGTGCAATTGCCGCCGCCCGACTTGGCGCGGACGTTGCCTTCTTGGGCGCGGTCTCGCAGGACTTCTTTGGTGACCAGATCATCAGCCGACTGACGGAGAATCGGGTGCGCAGGGAGATGGTCACCCGGGTGGAGAATCCAACCACGCTCGCGTTTGTCCAGAAGACAGCCGACGGAGCCGCGCGATACGCGTTCTATACCAATGGATCCGCGGACCGCTCACTCACCGGGGAGATGGTCCCGCAGTCGCTCCCGGACGGAGCGCTTCTGCAGATTGGCTCAATCTCACTCATCCCGGACCCGGAGAGTTCGGCACTGCTTCGACTGGCTGAGCGTGAGTGCGATGCGCACCTGGTTGCACTGGATCCCAACATCCGAACCTCTCTGATTGCGAACCAGGACGACTATCGCCGGCGGCTCCAGCGCGCGCTCGCGTCGGCAGCGGTGCTCAAATCAAGCGATGAAGATCTTCACTGGATCTTCCCGGGAGCAGATGTGACCGAGGCTGCTTCCCGCGCAATGGACGCCGGTGTCAATCTGGTGGTGGTTACGCGGGGCGCACAGGGAAGCTCGGTGTTCACGCCGGCGGGCAGACATGACGCTCCCGCGGCCCCCACCACCGTCTCAGACACCATTGGTGCGGGGGACTCGTTTTTGGCGGCGCTATTGGTCTGGCTGGATGAGCACGAGATGCGCCGTCGTGACGACCTGCTCCGGATCTCGGAGGAGGAGATACTGGATATGCAAGCGTTCGCATCCCGAGTCGCCGCGGTTACCTGCTCACGCGTGGGCGCAGATCCACCACGGAGATCGGAGCTGTAGCGCCCGTAGAGCGTATGAGGTCGAGCGATGGGGCAGGAGGTTGTGGAGATGATTCGAGGTCTCACAGAGCTTGATCAGACGTCGGCTGCGGCATTTGGTGCAAAGGCTGCGAATCTGGGCGTGATGATCGCTCACGGCTTGGAGGTTCCTCCCGGGTTCGCGCTCTCCCACGACCTCTACCACGAATACGTGGAAGAGAACGCAATCGACATCACTCCGCAGCAGCATCTCTCCCACAGCGAGGAACTGATTGCGGCGCTGACTGTCGGCACCATGCCGTCCGCGGTTGCCGGCGAAATCACGCGGCGGTGTGCAGAGCTTGCAGCAGGTGGAGACGCGGCAGCCACCCGGTTTGCAATCCGCTCCTCTGCAACGTGCGAGGACGGGCGACGGGTGAGCATGGCCGGCGTCTTCCAGTCCTATGTCGATCTCCGCTCAGATGAGGTCATTGACGCCGTCAAACGATGCTACACCTCGCTCTTTTCTGACCGCGCGCTTGACGCCTATGAAGAGTACGGCACTGATCTTGGCTCGCTCGCGATGGCCGTGATCGTGCAGCGCTTTGTTCGCGGAGCCCCCTCAGGCGTGCTCTTCACCGCAGACCCCGTCCGTGGGCGCTCGGACTGCATGCAGCTCAGCGTGGTGAACGGCCCGTGTGAGGAGGCGGTAACGGGTTCGGGACCCAAGGCGCGCATCACCGTTGACGCTGAGACCGGTGACGTGGCAGATGCGCACGTGCCCGCCGGCGTCGTCCGTCCCTCAAACGAGTTGCTTCACCACCTGGTGGACCAAGCACGTGGACTTGAGACCCGGTTTGGCTGTCCGCTCGATATCGAGTGGACCAGCGTAGACGGCCGTCCGGTGCTCTTGCAGGCGCGTCCGTTGACCGGGATCACCAAGACTGAGTTTGCGGTCCACTGGGACCGCGATGAGGATGCCGGGTACCACTGGCAGTGGCCGGCCGGCCCGGTCCGTCCGCTCATTGCCGATCTTCACACCCTGGAGACACAGGCCGGCTCTGAGGGAGCCGCCCAATCGGGTCTCTCATTCTTCTACACCGATGTGACCGAGCAGAACGGCTATCTCTACTTCCGGCAGATGGACCTGCCGGATGCCGATGCGCGCCGGGCTGAGCACCGTGCACGCATCGCTGCGCTCAAGGAGCAGGGCAAGAACATCTTCACCGACGTATACCTTCCCAAGATTCGGGAGCTTCAGGAGGCGAACCGATGGATCCTGGAGCTCACGCCTCACGCACCGGTTGCGGAGCTGCTTCGCGGGCTTGAGTCTGGAATCGCCTACTTGCGAACGGTGATGTCGTATCACTGGCTGGTGGTCAACGGCGCGGTCTTTGAGGATACGCTTGCGACCTTTCGGGACCAGTACGGGCTCTCCTCATCGGACACCGCTGATCTGCTCTTCACCCCCACGGTGCTTGGCCGCAAGCGGGCGGCGCTGGTCCGGATGGCCGCTCTGGTCCGGGCGGAGCCTGAGCTGAGCGCGCTCTTCGAGCACCATCCGAGTGACCGCGTGGTGTATGCCCGGCTGCCGCGGAGCGAGCCCGGCCGCCGTCTTCTGGCGATGCTGGAGGAGCTCAATGCTACGTTTGGGAGCATCACGGTAGAAGAGCACCTTGACTACCGGAACCATGCGGAGGCGCCTGAGACGGTGATCTCCGGGATCCGGTCGGTACTGGACGTGGATCAACGCCGCTATGCGGCCACGCGGGAAGAGCTACTCCGGCATCAGGCCGAGCTGGAAACGCGGCTGCTCGCAACGCTTCCTGAGGGCGAGGCGCCAGGGGTCCGGGCGGAGCTTGAGTACTGGCGGAAGGCGTATGCGGTGCGTGATGACCACGCGTACTACATTGACTTTGGCGCGAGCGGCTATCTTCGTCACGTGATTGTGCAGATTGGTCGCGCGCTGGTTGAGCACGGCGTGCTGCGCGGCTATCACGACGTGGAGCTCCTTCGCCTTGATGAGCTGCGCGCGGCGGTCACTGAGCCGAGCGCAACGCTCACCGCGCTGGTAGCCGAGCGCAGGGCGCGGCTGCTGGAGCAGCGATCCCTCGCCGCACCCGAATGGATTGGCGCGCCACCGGCAGACTCGGCGGATGCGGCTGCGCCACCGACGGAAGCGGCGGCCGGCGTCACCGCTGCGACGGCCGCACCCGGAGCGGTGATTGCACGCGGCTACTCAGGCCTTGCGATGCGCGTGCGCGGTCCGGTGGTGACCGCCGCCGGGCTGCGCAACTCGCCGCCGGAGCGCTTCATCCTGGTGTTGAGCGATGTCCGCGAGTTGGACCCGTCGCGGTATACGTCACGGATAGCCGGGGTAGTGGTGGAGGAGGGATCACCCTTTGACCATATTGGCATCTGGGCGCGCGAGCACGCCGTTCCCACGCTCTTCAGCGCAGACGGCGTCACACGCATGGTCCGCGACGGCGATGAGGTAGAGTTGGACGGCGTCGAAGAGCTTCTGCGCCGTGTGTGACGGTAGGGTATGCGACGCCGGTGTCAAGGAAGTAGAGCTTGGACGTCTCGATCGCTTGTCGCTTCGTGGGCGCCGTGAACGCCGAAAGCCGCAGACCGACGAGTGAGTCGGAGAGGATCTGATACCATTGGACCACCGTCCGTCGGGACACCTGAGCGTCGCGTGCCACATTGGAGTAGTTGATGAGCTCTGAATTGGTTGTGGCCCCCGTCTGCAGGAACAGGGCGAATCCGGGCAGGTTTCGGGGCAGCCCTTCGTCGGGTTGGTCGGAGAAGCAGTGGGGAGGCAGGAGACCGTGGTTGATTGCCCGATGGAGCGAGAACCCGTACTCGGTGATCCACGACACAGCCAGGTGAGAATGCCGTATACTTGCTCGAGGCAGATGGCATGAACGAGAAGAAAAAAAAGATCCTGCTTGTAGAAGACGAAGCTCTCGTTGCCATGGCTGAGACGCAGCAATTAGAGATGATGGGCTATTGTGTTCATCGTGCAATGAGCGGCGAAGACGCCGTGAAATCCGCCTTGGATACGGATTCACACTTTGATCTCATCCTGATGGACATCGATCTTGGTGACGGCATTGACGGCACGCGGGCGGCCGAACAGATCGTGAACAAGAAGGATATCCCCGTAGTTTTCTTGTCCGCCCACACTGATCCTGAGACGGTGGAGAAGACTGAGCGAATCACCTCGTACGGCTATGTGGTGAAGAACTCCGGGGCTACCGTTCTTCATGCCTCAATCAACATGGCATTCAGGCTCCATGAGGCCTATTGCCGTTACAATATCAGGAATCAAGAGCTCTATGCGCTTGCGGAACAACTGGAGCAAGCAAACCAAGAATTGACATGTACGGAAGAGGAGCTTCGAAACAGAGAAACATCCCTTGCGGAAAGCGATGGCCGTTTTCGATCGGTGCTCGAGTTGGTCCCGGATATGATTTCAATTCATGATCCCAACATGAATATCCTCTACAGCAACTGGAGAAGTTTTGCCCAGGTGCCGGAGGCAAAACGCCGGATACAGACCAAATGCTACAAAACCTATCGTGATCTAAATGAGATCTGTCCCGACTGTCTGGCGAAGACGGTTCTTGAAACGGGTGAGCCGTTACAACGAGAAGCCGAACTCCCCGAGGGGAAGTGGGTGGATGTCCGCGCTATTCCTGTTCTTGATGAACAGAACAAGGTGACCATGTTTGTGGAGTGGGTGCGTGATATCACGGAAGAGAAGGAGAGGCAGAAACGGCTGGAACGGAGTGAAGAAGAGTTTCGCCGTCTCTTTGAGACCATGTCTCCCGGGGTCGTCTATCATTCTGCAGACGGTACCATTGTTGCGGCGAATCCGGCGGCAGAGAGGATACTGGGATTGACCGTTGACCAGATGAGCGGAAAGACAACGATGGATCCTCGGTGGAAGATGGTTGATGACGCGGGTAATGACGTTCCCGGGTCCGAGCATCCGGCGATGATCACGCTCAGAACGGGAGAAACGGTCGGACCGGTTGACAGAGCTGTTTTTGTCCCGGAAAGAGATGAATATGTCTGGCTCTCAATTACGGCCGTCCCGCTGTTTTATCCGGGTGATGACCACCCGCACCAGGTCTACGCCACCTTTGAGAACATCACCGAGCGCAAACGGGCCGAAGAAGCTTTGCGGGAGAACAACAATGCCGCGCATCAGTTCTTCGCTGAGTCCGCGGCAGGCGCTTTCTTCATGATGCTTGATGAGCCCATAGAGTGGAATGACGCTGTGGACAAAGAGCACGTCCTGGATTACGTGTTTGACCATCAGCGTATTACCAAGGTCAATGATGCAATGCTTGACCAGTACCGGGCCCGAGCGGACGATTTCCTTGGGAAGACACCCAACCAACTGTTTGCCCACGACGTAGAGCACGGACGCTCCCTCTGGCGCAAGATGCTTGATCAGGGATTTCTCAGTATTGACTCAGACGAGCGCACATTCGACGGAAGTCCCTTATGGATTGTGGGCAGCTACCGCTGCATGTACGACAAGCAGGGAAGAATCGTCGGACACTTTGGGACCCAGCACGATCTCACTGAGCTCAAGCAAGCCGAGGAAGCGGTGAAGGCGAAGAGTAATCTGTTGGAGAGGATCTTCGACAACAACATCGACCTTATCGCTCTCACCGATCTGCACGGCAACTATCAAATGGCCGGCAACGCCCATAGAATACTGGGATATGAGATAGCATCGTTGATCGGCAGAAACGTTCTTGACTTCGTTCATCCGGAGGATGTCTCCATTGTGGGCGACCAATTCAGAACGTTCGTGCAGACCGGTCACGTACGCAGCGTTGAATACCGGTACAGACGGATTGACGGGGAATACCTGTGGTTTGAAACCACCGGGACCATACTGAAAGACAAGAACGGCACCCCGGAACAAATCCTATTCAACACGCGCGACATCACCGAGCGCAAACGGGCGGAAGAGGAAATCCAGCGCCAGCTTACGGAAAAGGAGACCCTGCTGAGGGAAGCTCATCACCGCATAAAGAACAGTGTAGCCTCGATTGAGGGCCTGCTGTCCGTGCAGGCGATGTCCACCGACCATGCCGACGTTCGACTCGCTCTGCAGGAAGCCGTCTCCCGCGTTAAGAGCATCAGAGTGCTCTATGAGAAGCTGCTGATCGGCAATGATTCCCAGGACGTATCCGCGAGAGACTATATTGGAAGTCTGGTTGATTCGCTTATCGCGGTGTTTCCTGAACGCACGGACGTAACCATTGAGCAGAAGATTGGTGATTTCGCGCTCAGTTCAGAAGATGCCGTCTCCGTCGGCATCATTATGAATGAGCTTCTGACCAATGCTTTCAAGTATGCATTCAAGGAGAGAGCCGAGGGCCGAGTGGTGATCCAGCTCGACAAACGTGAGAACCAGGTAACCCTTACCGTCCGCGACAACGGTGTGGGTAGTGATACGAACGTTGGTGCGGCCACGGCGCCGGGGTTTGGCCTCACTCTCGTCAAGATGCTCGCTGAACAACTCAACGGCTCCTACACCGTTGAAAATGATAGCGGGACCAAGAGCGTCGTGAAGTTCTGTTGCCCGCAGGGGGAGGTGTCATGAAGCTCGTTCTCATCATTGCCGCAGCCGTTGTGGGAGGCGTGACCGTTCTATCCGCCGGGGGCCTGCTGGTGGCCCGGCTTCGAACGCCGTCCGCGGAACAGATGAACCTGGGGATTGCCGACGATCGGCTCCAGCCGTGCCCCGAGTCGCCGAACTGCGTCTCAACCATCGCCGCCGTGACGGATCAGGTACACCGCGTGGAGCCGGTTCCGCTCACCGCGCCACAGGGAGAGGCGCTCGCGTCCGCTCGAGCGGCGCTGCTCTCCCTGCCGCGGACCGTGATAGTAGAGCAGCGCGATCACTACCTGCGCGCCGAGTCGCGTTCGGCGGTTTACCGGTTCATTGATGATGTTGAGGTGCTCGTGCTTCCCGGTGCCGATGCAGGCTCGGTGGTGCATTTTCGCTCGGCCTCGCGGGTTGGGCAAGGAGACATGGGCGCAAACCGCTCGCGCTACCAGGCGTTCCGGGCGGCGTTGATTGGTGCGCAGGAGTAAGGGGCCGGCTATCGGCTTCCGGACCGTGCAATCCGCTCGCCAAGCTCAGCGAAATGCTCGGGCGGCCGGAGCTTGATCCGGGTCCGCGTGAAGTCAAAGACCCACGTGATCAGCCTGCCCTGCGGGCTTTCTCCAATCAGCAATCCCACCCAAGCGCCCTCATACTCAGTAGCCGCGACGTGGGTGACCGACGCGTCGTCCAGCAGTCTACCGGCCAGGAAATCGAGCCATCCATCAAAGTCAATCTCAACCCACCCGGAGACCAGCTCGAGTACATGTACGCGCTCGCCGGTGGGAAGGTAGGTTGTCCGTTCCACCAGGTTCAGCTGCTCGCTACTGTGGAGGTGCACGGGGTGATACCCAAAGAGGTCCACCGGGATATCGTAGTCGATCATCCGGCTGAACGTTGCATTCACCGTCGCGTCTGCGGCGTGGCCAGACTCCGCTGGGACGCGCGTGAGCGTGGTGAGGTGCGTGAACGGCGTCCACGGTTCGGTCAGGACCTCCGGGAACATGCGCTCAATCTCAGGCCGGGAGAGCTCTAGTGCGCTGTCATTGACCATCAGCGAGAGCAGGTAGGCCAGAACGCGATTCTCTACCTTGGATTCAGGCAGCGCGGAGCTTATCGGCGGTACGTGGGCGACCACACGCCCAAGCGTGAGGAGCACCAGACAGAGCAGGCTCATGAGGCGTCGCACCCGGATATGGTACGAGTTAGTCCGACTCCGGACAACCCTTGCATCTCCTTTCGATCTCGTTCTGCTATCTGGTAGTATCACACTGCGTGTGACGGCGGAGCCCGCACGCGCCGCAACGGAGGCGCCGCTCCAAGGGTTTCTGGACCACCTTCCAGATTGAGCTTCCCTTTCATCGTGGACAATTACTGATCATCGCGCTACCTTATATTCCTGACGAGACTTGTCGTATACAGGGGGGATCATGGTTCGTGCACGCACGCAGGCTACGGCCGGCATCTTGCTGCTACTGACAACAACGCTCGGTTTCGCGCAGATTGGCGTTGTGGAATTGGAAGTCCAGTCGCGCGGCTTTATCCCAATGCGGGAAAGCGCCGGACTGTTCACGCTGGGTGGCGGCGGATCGCTGGCGGCGACCTTCGATTCTGAGGCTCCTCTGTACGCGCGTGCTTCCGTTGGATACACGCTACTTCCCACCCCTGGTGACGCGAGCGCCAACGTGGTCACCGGCGTTATTGGCGGCGGATTTCGTGCCGATGTAGGCTCGGTGCTGACCTACCGCTTGGGCCTCATGGGCGGTGGTTTCTACGCCATCTACGGTGATCTGAGCGGTGGGTACCCCTCGCTCTCGCTTGAAACCTCGCTTTCGGCACGGCTGAGCGCCGGGCTGGATGTGGGGGTGGGCGTGGGCTACGACTACCACGTTGGCGCGATCAGCATTGAGGGTGGTTTCAGCGAGACCGCATTCGCTGAAGGCATTTCCGTCTTTGTAGGCGCCGGCCTCCGTCCCGGAAGCCGGCGGGCCGGAGGCGGCGGTGACCAGCGTAGACCGCGGATTGAGATTGAGCAGCCGCGGTTTGAGCGGGTGTTCCCGGTCTTCTACCGCTACTACAACAATAATCCGCTCGGCTCGGTGACCATCACGAATAACGAGCGTGATCCTATCACCAATGTGAAGGTCTCCTTTCTGGTCAACCAGTACATGGATGCGCCCAAGCTCAGCGCGACTATCGACCGTCTGGAGCCGGGGGAGTCCGCGGAGATTCCGCTCCTCGCCTTG
>CAYTGY010000089.1:0-11037 GCA_964437265.1 uncultured Spirochaetaceae bacterium
CGCCACCACCCGCTCGTCCTCAACCAAAAGGATACGGGGCGTGCACTCTGGTTCTTGTGCGGCAGATCCGTTGCTCATAGTACGAGGCAGTGTAGACCGCTCAGCTTATCCAATCAATATTGGCGTTGAAGCAGCGGCCGGAGCGCGATACGATCTCTCTCAGGAGGGAGAGATGAACAAACGCTGTATTGGCACCCTTGTGGTGCCGGTGATCCTGGTGGCGCTCCTTGCCGGCTGCGGCACCACGATTCGCACCACAACCACGGCAATGGGGACCGGGCGAACGTTGGAGGCCGGCCAACAGGCCGTATCCGTCCGGTCACCAATCTATCCATTGCCGTTCCTGGCTTCCGCAAACTATCGATCAGGACTTGGCGGGGGTTGGGAGGTCATGGCCGGCTACGGGATCCACGGTCTCCTCATCACCGACGAGGAGACAGACGATGACGCGGCGCACGGCCCCGAACTGTTCATAACCAAACAACTGGTAAACGCGGACAACCTGTTCTATCTTTCCGGTACGGCGGGGACGGAGGTGAACGTGGCGCCGCGCATCAGCGTGACCACCCACCTTGGCGCGGACATGGGCGTGTATCTCCTGCCCAGCTTCACCATCTTTGGCGGAGTGCGCGGATCCTACGTGGTAGGGGGCGTTCCGGGCGTGCTCACCCATCTGGGACTTGGCTTTGACGGCCCGCTGCAGCTCAAGGCGGCCGGCTACTTCACCCCGCTGGAGATAGGGACTGCCGCAGGCGCACCGTATCCGGAGGTGTTTTGGCCGTTCGGGGTTGTGGTTGAGGCAGGCGCCCGGTTCTAGGCCTTGTGCCACGGTCACCCGTGGCCGCTGAGATCCAGCTCCATCGCCTCATCCGTTGGCGGGTAAAACCGCAGCCGCGGTACACGCCCGCCAACGCCCGGACGTTTGCGCACCGTTTCAACAATTTTGGCAACAGATATGGTAGGATAGCGGCGTTATGCCTACCTACCCGTACCCAGCGCTGAAGACCTTTGTGGAATCCGTCCTCACCGCGTGCAACGTCCCGGAGGGTGACGCACAAGCGGTGACCGATTGCCTCCTGTATGCGAACCTCTCCGGAATAGACAGCCACGGTGTGGTGCGGCTCGCGCACTACGTGAGGCGGCTGCAGAACGGAACCATTGTCGCAACCCCCACCATCACCGTCACGCGGCCCAAGCCGGCAATTGTGCGCGTAGACGGTGGGGACGGGCTAGGGCACGCGGTCACCAGCAAGGCGGTCGCTCGCGGGATTGACGTTTGCGGAGAACAGGGAACCGCAATGGTAAGCATTGGCAACTCCAGTCACTTTGGGATGGCCGGATACTATCTGAAGGCAATCACGGAGGCGGGACTGGTGGGTATGGTGACCACGCACACCGACGTGCGGATTGTGCCAACCGGAGCCCGCAAGCCGTTTGCCGGAACCAACCCCATTGCCTACGGCTTTCCCACCGGTGGCGAACCGCTGGTGCTGGACTTTGCCACAACAAGTGTCTCATTTGGAAAGATTGCGCTCGCGCGGGTGGAAAATCGACCCATTCCCGCAGAGTGGGGCGTAGACGCGAACGGTGATCCCACCACCGACCCGCACGCGCTGGAAGGTATGCACGCAATCGCCGGCCACAAGGGGTCCGGGCTTGCCCTGGTCATCGACCTGTTTTCCTCCATGTTCTCCGGCATGCCCTTTGGCCCACACATCAATCGTATGTACGAGGAGCTCGAAGCGCCGCGCAAGCTTGGCCACTTTGTCACCCTCTGGGACATTGGCGCACTTGTTCCAATTGACGACCTGGTTGAGCGCATGGACCGGTACATTGCGGAGCTACACGGGCTACCGCGCGCGAACCCCCAAGTCCCAATCTACTATCCCGGAGAACCGGAGGCACTGCGCAGGGCAGAGCGCCTGCGAGCGGGAATCCCGCTGGAGCCCGGCCTGGTCTCCGAGCTTGTTGAGCTGGGCGTTCAATTGGGCGTAGACACCGCTCCCCTTTCCTCGCGGTAGCGCGCCCGCACAGGCAGTAGCTGTACAACCGCTGCCCAATCCGCTGCTTGGATCAGTATTCGCAGGTGGTTGGTGGAGGTATGCATCATGAAACGGCGTACTTTGCTGATCGCCGCCGTCGCGGTGGGAAGCCGTGGATCCTGACCCTGACATTGTGATTGTCAGTCCATCCTCAACAATCACCGCAATCGTCTTCCAGCGTATTGAGGAGTAGTCCCGGTCACGCACAGCGAAATCGCGGGGTCTCACCGGCAGTAGACGGCGGTGGTGCGGAAGCCGTATGGTCTATCAAGAACCGTATGGAGATCAGACCCGGCAAACCGTACCCATTGGGCGCCACCTATGACGGCGCCGGAACCAACTTCAGCATCTTCTCAAGCGTGGCGGAGGAGGTAGAGCTCTGCTTCTTTGACGAGGCCGGCCGGGAGTCCCGCGTCTCCCTTCCCGAGCAGACCGGCCACTGCTGGCACGGGTATCTCCCAAACGTCTTGCCGGGCCAGCGGTACGGCTTTCGCGTTCACGGCCCGTGGGACCCGGTTGCCGGTCACCTGTGCAACCCCAGCAAGCTGCTGTTGGATCCGTATGCTAAAGCAGTTGACGGACAGGTGCTCTGGAACGACTCCCTAGGCGCCTTCGCTGACGCGGACCACGGTCTGTCTGAGATGAATCCCCTGGACAGCGGTCCGGTAGTTCCCAAAGGCGTGGTGACTAATCCGTTCTTCGACTGGAGCGACGACCACCGTCCCCGAACGCAATGGCATGACACCGTCATCTATGAGACGCACGTGAAGGGGTTCTCCGTGGTCTCCGACCGGCTCCCGGCCGGCGTGCGAGGAACATACAGCGGGATTGCCCACCCCACCAGCATAGAGTATCTGACCGATTTGGGAGTCACCGCAGTGGAGCTCATGCCCGTGCACCAGTTCATTCAAGACGGGCACCTCCAGGAAGCGGGCTTGCGGAATTACTGGGGGTACAACACCGTGGGCTACTTTGCCCCCCACAACGAGTACGCCTCCCGCGAGGACCCGGCCTCCGTGGTGCCCGAGTTCAAGAACATGGTGAAGACCCTCCACGCGGCCGGCATTGAGGTGATCCTGGACGTGGTCTACAACCACACCGCGGAGGGCAACCAGGACGGTCCGGTGCTGTCGTTCAAGGGGCTTGATAACGCAGCGTACTACCGCCTCTCCGGTGAGGCCGCGCGCTACTACATCGACTATACCGGAACGGGGAACTCGCTCAACATGCGTCATCCGAACGTTCTGCAGCTCATCATGGACTCGTTGCGCTATTGGGTTACGGAGATGCACGTGGACGGCTTCCGCTTCGACCTGGCCTCCGCGCTCGCGCGTGAGTTACACGACGTTGACCGGCTGAGCGCCTTCTTTGACATCATCCAGCAAGACCCCATCATCTCACAGGTGAAGCTGATCGCGGAGCCGTGGGATATTGGCGAGGGCGGCTACCAGGTGGGCAACTTCCCCACGCTCTGGTCCGAGTGGAACGGCAAGTACCGTGACTGTATCCGGGACTTCTGGCGCGGACAGGACCAGACGCTGGCGGAGCTTGGCTACCGGCTCACCGGGAGCTCAGATCTGTATGAGAACACAGGCCGCTTGCCGTACGCGAGCGTGAACTTTGTGACCGCGCACGACGGATTCACCTTGGCGGATCTGGTCTCCTACAACCACAAACACAATGAGGCCAACGGCGAGGATAACCGTGACGGTGAGGACCACAACCGCTCCTGGAACTGCGGCGAGGAGGGAGAGACAAACAATCCGGAGGTCCTGGCGCTGCGCGAGACACAACGGCGGAACCTTGTCACCACGCTGCTTCTCTCCGCCGGCGTACCAATGCTGTCAGGCGGTGACGAGATAGGGCGCAGTCAGGGCGGCAACAACAACGCCTACTGCCAGGACAACGAGGTATCCTGGTACGACTGGGCCAACGCGGATTGGCGCTTCCACCGCTATGTCCAGCGGCTGCTCGACTTCCGCGCCCAACACCCCATCTTCAGGCGGCGACGGTTCTTTCAAGGGCGCCCCATTCAGAGCAAGGCGCTGGACGACATCGCGTGGTTTACCCTTGACGGCGTGGAGATGGAGGACTCGTACTGGGAGGAAGGGTTCGCCAAATCAATTGGCGTGTTCCTCAACGGCCAGGGGATCGCCACCCCGGATGTCTTTGGGAGAAGTGTCCATGATGACAGCTTCTATCTCATCTTCAATGCGCACTACGAGCCGCTGGAGTTCACACTGCCGGAGAAACGCTTCGCGCGTCGCTGGAATATCGTGCTGCGTACCGATGTAGGCTGGGTTGAGGCCCAGCCGCTATTGGCCGCGGAGGATGTCATTGCGGTCACCGGACGAAGCATCGTTCTCCTGCAGCGGGTGGAGTGATCATGGCCGCGCACCCCACCGCCACCTACCGGCTTCAACTGGGGCCGGCATTCGACTTTGATGACGCCGCCGCGGTGATACCGTACCTGGCGCGGCTTGGAATCTCTCACGTCTATGCGTCGCCGTACCTGCAAGCCGCCCCAGGGAGTACGCATGGATACGATGTGGTTGACTATCAACGCGTGAACGAGGAGCTTGGCGGGGAGAAAGGCCGCGGGTGGTTCTGCCGGACTCTTCAGGAAGCTGGTATGGGACACATCCTGGATGTGGTGCCTAACCACATGGCCATCAGCGGTCCGGAGAATGTCTGGTGGTGGGATGTCCTGGAAAACGGGATGTCCAGCCGATTCGCCACCTTCTTTGATGTGGACTGGGAGTACACGCAAGGAAGCTCAGGCAACCGGATACTGCTTCCAATTCTGGGCGACCACTGCGGCCGCGTGATTGAGTCCGGAGAGATACGCATAGACCGGGCCCAGGGAAGCTTCCTCCTCCGGTACTATGACCACGTGGCTCCGGTGTCTCCGCGGACACTGGTTGATCTGCTCACCGCCGCGGCGCGCGAATCGCAGTCTGATGAGCTTGGGTTTCTGGCCGGGGCGCTGGAACGGCTCCCGGCCTCCTCCGCAACCGACCGGCAGAGCGTACACCGGCGCCACCGAGACAAGGAGGTGCTCCGACGCCACCTTGCAACGCTGCTGGACAGCCGGCCCAATGTTCGACGTGCCGTGGACGTGGAGGTAGAACGAATCAACGCGGATGCGGATCTCATGGACGCGCTGCATGAGGCGCAGAACTACCGGCTCGCGTTTTGGCGGCTTGCCGGAAGCAGCCTTGGGTACAGCCGGTTCTTTGATATCAACACCCTAGTGGGTCTGCGCATGGAGGACCCGGAGGTGTTCCGAGAGACGCACCGGTTGATTCTGGAGTGGCTGCAAGACGGCTCGCTCAACGGCGTTCGCGTAGATCATCCGGATGGCCTGAGAGACCCGCGGCAGTACTTCGAACGGCTGCGAGAAGCGGCGCCGGGGGCATGGATCGTCGCGGAGAAGATCCTGGAACCGGGAGAGCAGCTTCCGCGAACGTGGCCGGTGAACGGAACCACGGGGTACGATTTCCTCAATGTCGTAAACCGGCTCCTTGTCGATCCGCGGGCTGAGTCCGAGCTCTCAGCCTTCTATTCCAGCTTCACCGGTGAGAAGCGCAGCTATGCCACCATCCTGCATCGTTCCAAGCACCTGGTCATGGAGGAGCTCTTCGCCAGCGACGTCTATCGGCTGATAGACCTCTTCTCCCAGATCTGCTCGCGCCATCGCCGATACCGGGACTTCGCGAACGACATACTCGCGACCGTTCTCACCGAGCTACTGGCGGCGTTTCCGGTGTACCGAAGCTACGCCGTCGCGGAGACGGAACAGCTGCATGAGCATGACCGGGCGGTTATTGAAGAAGCGGTCAACGCCGCGCGTGATCGGCTTCCTGAGGTTGATGAAGAGATCTTTGAGTTCGCGCAGTCAATTCTCACGCTCGAGGTTGGTGGAGCGTTGGAGAGCGAGTTTGTCATGCGCTTCCAGCAACTGGCAGGCCCGGTGACGGCCAAAGGCGCGGAGGACACGGCGTTCTACATCTACAATCGATTCACTGCCCTGAACGAAGTTGGTGGGGATCCCGCGCTCTTCGGCGGCACGGTTGCGGCGTTCCACGAGTACTGCTCCCGCCGCGCGCAGCAGTGGCCCACGGCAATGTCCGCCGCATCAACCCATGACACCAAGCGCAGCGAGGACACCCGAGCTCGGCTCTCCGTTCTCTCCGCCATACCTGAGTGCTGGCGTCACTTTGTGACGAAGATGGCGGAACACAACGACCGCTACCGCACCGGTGGGGCACCCGACCGAAATCTTGAGTACCTCCTCTACCAGTGTATGGTTGGTGCCTGGCCAATCAGTGGTGAGCGGATGCAGACCTTCGCGGAGAAGGCGATGCGTGAGGCCAAACAGCACACCAGCTGGACCAATCAGAACGCGGAGTATGAGGAGGCGGTGCACCGGTTTCTTGAAGGCGCGATGGGCGACGACCACGTTGCGGCGCTTGTTGGCGGCATTGTTGATGAGATCAGGATCCCCGGATGGAAGCGCTCAATCGCGGCCACCGTGATCCGCTTCACCGCACCGGGCGTCCCGGACACGTACCAGGGGTGTGAGCTCTGGGATCACTCGCTGGTGGATCCGGACAACCGTAGAGCGGTTGACTATGAAGCGCGGGCGGGGCTCTTGGACCGGCTGGAATTGATGCTACCTGGCGAGGCGTTCGCCGAGTGGGACACCGGGCTGCCCAAGCTGCACACGGTGCGCGTGTGCGCACTGCTTCGCGCCGAGCGGCCGGAGTCGTTTGGTCCTGAGTCCGGGTATGCACCTATCACCATAGAGAACGATCCTGAGGATGCACTGGTGGCGTATCAGCGCGGCGATGACGTTGTGGTGATCGCGGATAGATTCGCCGGCCGCCCGGAAACCGGCAAGCACGAGATACCGTCGGTCACCCTGCCCCCGGGTTCCTGGGAGGATCGGCTCTCCGGCAATCGGCACCGGAGCGGGACCCATTCCGTGGCCGCGATTCTCCAGGACCGGCCGGCCGCGGTCCTGGTACGCGGGAGTACGCGATGAGCGCGAGTGTGCACGTGTGGGCGCCAAAGGCGGAGCGGGTGACGTTGCGGCTTGGCGCGCCGGAGACCACCGTCACTGCCGAGCGGGAGATGCAGCCGGGCGCAGACAACTGGTGGAGCACCGACGTGAACGATGATCTTACCGCGGTGCCATACGCGTTCTGCGTCAACGGCGGCAGACCGCTACCGGATCCGCGCTCGTCGCGTCAACCGAACGGCGTGCACGGTCCATCGCTCCAGGTTGACCACTCGGCCTTCCCCTGGACAGACGACGGTTTCCAGCAAGCCCCGCTTTCCGCGGCGGTGATCTATGAGGCGCACGTGGGCACCTTCTCCCCGGAGGGGACCTTTGCGGGGATGATCCGGCGGTTGGACCACCTGGCACGGCTGGGCGTCACGCACCTGGAGCTGATGCCGGTATGCACCTTCGCAGGCTCGCGGGGATGGGGATACGACGGGGTGGATCTCTACGCGCCGCATGAGGCGTACGGCGGGCCGCAGGGACTCAAGGAGCTGGTGAACGCGTGCCACGCCCGCGGGCTCGCGGTGCTGCTAGATGTGGTCTACAACCACTTGGGGCCTGAGGGTAACTACCTCTCGCAATTCGGCCCGTACTTCACCGGTGAGTACCACACGGCCTGGGGAGATGCGATGAATCTGGACGGCGCGGAGAGCCATCAGGTTCGGCGGTTCTTCATAGACAACGCGCTGATGTGGCTCACCGACTACCACATCGACGGGCTGCGCCTTGACGCGGTACACGCGTACTATGATCGCTCCGCCCTCCACTTCCTTGAGCAGCTGGCGGATGAGGTTGGCGACCGGGAAGCCCATCTCGGGCGGCGGCTCGTCCTGATCGCGGAAAGCGATCTCAACGATCCTCGCGTGATCACCCCGCCGGAGGCGGGAGGGTTCGGGATTGACGCGCAATGGAGCGACGACTTCCACCATGCCATCCACGCGGCGCTCACCGGAGAGGACCGCGGATACTACGCGGACTTTGGGACCCTGGGCCAGATAGCCGCGGCACTGGAGCGCTCCTACGTCTACGACGGCCGGTTCTCAACCGCACGCCGGCGTGTTCACGGCCGAAGCGCGGTCCACCTGAACCAGGCTCGCTTTCTGGGCTATCACCAGAACCATGACCAGATTGGCAACCGGGCGGGGGGAGACCGTCTGCATCATATTGTAGGGCTTGATCGCTACCGCATCGCGACGGCCCTGGTGCTCCTGGCGCCGTTTGTGCCCATGCTCTTCCAGGGCGAGGAGTGGGCAACGGCCGCACCGTTTCAGTACTTCACTGACCACGGAGACCCGGACTTGGGACGCGCGGTGAGCGAAGGACGGCGAAGAGAGTTCAGCGACTTTGGGTGGGGCGCGGATCAGGTGCCGGACCCGCAGGACGAGCAGACATTCCTGCGATCCAAGCTGGACTGGGAGCAGTTGGATGCGCACCAGTCGATCTTGGCATGGTATCGGGAGCTACTTGCGATTCGCCGGAGCTACCCCGAGTTGGCTGCCGGCGCAGCTCGGCCGCACGTAACCGTAGACCATGAGCGCAGCGTGCTTCAGATCCGTCGCGGACGGATTCTGGTGGTGATCAATCTCTCGCGGACGCCGGCGCGACTCGAGATACCCGCCGGCCACGATATTCTGCTCAGGTCGTGGGATTCGGGCCGCGGCGAAGCTCTGGGCCATGCAGCCGCCGGCACGGCGGAAATGCCGCCGGACGGCTGCGCGGTCTTTGCCGTGCCTACGGCCACATGAACCCCGGGCCAAGCCCGCTGCCCAATCCCAAGAGCGGGTAAGATCGACCTCCCCCAAACGGGGTATGCCGCACGCACGGCCATCTGAGTACCTCTACCTCATGAGACGTTACCGGATGGGAATAGCGCTGGCACTCGCATCGACACTCTTGTTCGGGCTCGCCTGGGTTCTAGCGGAGAGCTACAGATCGCACTGACCCGCCATGCAGGCCAGCTCCTGCGCGGCGGTCGTGAGATCTCGCTCCTCGTACCGGTAGAGCTTTGAGAAGTCGATCTGAGGGAACGTGCGGGCGCGGCGTTCGAACTCCTCCCGGGTGATCTCTTCATACGGCATCTGCTGGTATTGCGCGTCTGATGACGGCAGAAACGCCATGCCGCCAATCTGGTCCTGATGATCGGCGATCCACCGCATCACATCGAGCACCTCGTCCGGACGGTACGTTATGGTGACACTCGGGTTGTGCTCCGTGTAGTGCCTTCGGTTCTGCAGCCAGTAGTCGCACTGCTCAATCGCGCTACGCTCTGATCTGACCACGGCCCCCTCAGGCGCCTTGACCGGGAAGTGGACGACCCACGTCGTCGCGTCGTCACGCGTCTGGCCGTTCTCCGGGTCCATCGGCACACCCGCATCCCTAAGCACCTTGTACACCGGCGAATGCGAGGCGACGCGAATATTCCGCACGTAGTACCGGGCCCACCGCGCGTGGATCCCGGAGGCACAGTTGAGCAGCTGGCTGGAGTTGCCGCTGGGCTTCACACAGGTGGTGGAGGCGGCTTGGTTGATTCCCAACAGCTCAGCGTAGCGCCGGTTGGTCTGCACCACCGCCCGCCGCAACTCCTCCATCACCTGGGGGTCCTGACATGCCGAGCTATCCATTTGGCCGTTGAGGTCCACCCCCAGCAGTCGCTCCTCCTCCGCGTTCTGCCGCCACACCGGTCTGAGCCCGGGAAAGGTCGTCGCCAGACTCTGAACGGTGCCGATGATAGCGGCCAACTCGACTTTCCGCCGGAGGTCGGAGGCGGTGTCTTCGCTGCGCGCGACGGCGCTGGAGAGGTTGCAGAACTGGAAGGGACGGAGCACGATCTCTCCACATGGATTGGTGCCGAACACCGCCGGGTTTCGTCGCTCCGGGCGGTTGGCCAGTGCGGCGCGCCGGTTGAAGATACCCGGCTCGCCGGCACCTGATGCGACCATGTCCAGCACAAACCGGGCGACCTCCTCCTGCGTGAGCTCTCGGTCGGGCCACACGGCGGAGTTGTTGGCGTTCCATCGCCGGCTGTTGTTGATCCAGAAGTCTCCGTCCTTGCAGTGCCGCATCTCCTGATCGTCGTAATCGAAGAGCGAGATCATTGCCGTCCGCCGCACGCCGCCTGAGACCGCTGCACCGCCCACCGCGCACATGATGTCGTGAGCATCGAGCGTACTCATGAACCCGCCTTGCCGCACCAGGATCCGGTCTCTGATAAACCGAAGCATCTGCCTCAAGGGCTCAGGGCCTGAGGCTCTGCCACCCTTCACCCGCAGCGGCGCACCGGCAGGCCGCACCTGGGCCATATCGAACTCGATGTCCTCGCCCGAATACCACGCATCCAGCCCCACCCGAAGCGCCTGCGCCCAGCCTTCCGAGGTGTCCGGGACGACAAACGTCGGGCGCGTGACCCCGGTCTGACGCGTGATTCGCGGCAACTGCTCCACGTACTGTCGCTCCACACTGAAACCCACGCCGCAGCCGTTCATGGAGATGATCAGTGCCTCCACAAACGAGTCGATGCTGTCCACCGGCAGATAGGAACAGTTGTAGATGGAGATGTTACTGCGTCGGGCCGGATCTCCTGCCATGGCGAGCAGACGCATTGAGGGCATCACCTCCATGGAGAGGATCCCCTCGCGTATTCGCTCGTAGTCGCCGGCGGGCAGCTTGTCCCGTGAGAGCTCACGGAGGTAGGCCACGGCGCGGTCCACGGTCTCTATCCAGGTCTCCCGGCGGCCAAGGTCGTAGTCGTACCGCGAGTACTTGTCGTAGAACTGAAACTGCTGGATGGGTGTGGGGAAATAAGCGTCCGCCTCTTCAAACGCAGAGCGGACCTCATCCGGCACCGCACGGTCTGAGCGCAACCGCGCGTGCTCCGCGCGGTAGAGGATGTACGCCTTGCCTGCCGCATACTCACCAGTCGCCTGCAGT
>CAYTGY010000090.1:0-10944 GCA_964437265.1 uncultured Spirochaetaceae bacterium
CTTGGGAAAAGCGGTGTACGCCACGTCGTTCCTGGTCACGGACATTCTCAGTGAGAATTACGGCAAACGCGTGGCGCGGAAGGCGGTCTGGTACGGGTTTGTCTCGCTTGTAGCCCTGGTGGTGCTGATGAACCTGGCGCTGCTCTTCCGGCCAAGCGATGCGGACTTCACGCACGAACACCTCGTTGCCATATTTACCATTCTTCCGCAGATCACTCTGGCAAGTTTCGCGGCGTTTGTCGTTTCCCAGCTCCACGACGTCTGGGCCTATGCCTTCTGGCGACGCGTGTTTCCGGGGGCTCATCAGATCTGGCTTCGCAACAATCTGAGCACCATCGTGAGTCAGCTGATCGATTCCGCAATCTTCACGGTGGCGGCTTTTGCCGGGGTCTTCCCGGCAGCGGTTCTCATCGAGATATTCATCTCGACGTATCTCCTCAAGGTGCTGGTCGCAGCGGCGGACACACCGCTGGTGTACGTGGCTGCCCGGTGGCACCGGCGCGGCCTTGTCGATTCTCAGCTCTCTATCGAATAAGGATGACGCTATGGTATCAGAGTTTGTTTCCGCCGCGGAACGCGGCGAGTCGGTGTTTATTACTGATGTTCGGGCCGCCTTTGCCGAAGCGCCGGGAAGTCTCCTGGTACGGCTTCAGCTGACGTTGCCGGACCGCACATCGGTGAAGAGCGTGACCATCCCGGTGCCCAATCCGCAGGCGATGCGAACCGCGGAGCGTGACTTCCTCGTCTCCTTCGTCCGCGCGGAGATCTACAACGCGCTGGTGACGCTGGGTGGGTCCCGACTGGTGATTGGCCTGGATCCGGCAGACGCGGGGCTTCGGGAGTTGGTTGCCGACGCGCTCGGAGCGTTCCAGTTGGACGCACCGCGGGAAGACCGCGAGGGCTATGGTCGTGTGATCAATGTAGTGGAGCGGATGCTCTTCGCCCTCGATTCCGCAGGCGGTCAATCCGGAGGCGCCCACACGCTTCAGATCGAGTACCGTGATCTGCGCCGGATGCCGGAGCCCACCGATGTGTCGTTTCGCCGCTCGCCCACCGGGGTGTTTGCCCATGTGACGGCAGGCCTACAGGGGCGAATCGTGTGCGGTCTGGACATCGGCGGGACGGATATCAAGGCGGCGCTTACCGTTGATGGTGAGCTCCGTCTTCTCAAGGAGCACGATTGGAACCCGGCGGCATATGGAGATGTCGAGGCAATCGTCGATCCCATAGTGGACATTGTCCGCATCCTTCGGGCCTACGCCTCAGACAACGACGCTGCGAGTGAGCTTGTCTCAGCCGTGCTTCCGCGCGACACGCCACCGCGCGCGCTATCGGATGCTGCCGCACGCATGGAGGAACGCTTAGGCGAGACGTTGCCGCGTCTTGATGCCATTGGGCTCTGTTTTCCGGATGTGGTGGTACGCAACAAGATTGTGGGAGGCGAGGTGCCCAAGATGCTCGGTCTACGAGCGAATCGCAGCCGCCGGTTCGAGGAGCAGTTTGCCGTGCTCACCGCGCTTGATGAGCGTTTGCAGGAGCTGTGCAGTCCCGGCGGTGTAATCATGGATACCAACGACGGCCCCATGGCGGCGTTCACCGCCGCGGTGGAGCTTGCCGCGTCCCCGAATGCCTCGCTGGGAGACAAGGGCGTCTTTGCACATACTCTGGGGACCGACCTGGGTACCGGCTTCATCCCGGCCGATGGCGAAGTCCCTGCGATCCCGCTTGAGGTCTACAATCTGGTGGTGGACCTGGGAGATCTGCCGTCAACACTGCTCCCCGCGGCGGACGTACGCAGCCTAAACAACACGAACACGGGTATTGCCGGCACACTGCAACGCTTTACCAGTCAGACCGGAGCGTTCCGTCTTGCGTTCAAGAGCTTCTCAGAACGCGCTCCCGAGCTTCTGCGGGAAGCCCGGGAACAAGGTTTTCTTGTGGACACGGAGATCGGCGGCACGCCGGCGGTGGTGGTCCCGGAATCTCCGGTGGACATGCGGAAGGCGTTCCTGGCCTGGCTGATGGAGACTGCCCGGGTCGATGAACGAGCGGCGGCGATCTTCGAGAGCATTGGCGAGTTCCTTGCGATCGCGTGGCGTGAGACCGAGCATCTGCTCAACACCGGGCTCTCCAATCGGTTCCTTTTTGGTCGTCTGGTGAACGTCGCCGAGTGCTTCAAGCAGATCCAGATGGGGGCCGCCCGGCGTGCGTCGGAGCTGGAGCTGATCCCCGCGGACAGCGACATGGCCTTCACGCCGTTGATGAAGGCACTCGACGCGATGGATGAGTTCACCGTCGCCCAGTTTGGGCAGGCGATTGGCGCGGTGTACTATGCAAACATGGGACTGCACCGTCAGCCGTCCGGCTGACGGTGCAGCGGGACGTTTGCCCGGCGCGTTGTCACTCCTTCCAGGGAAAGATCATACCGCGGAGCGTACGCTTGCCGACGCGTTCGCGGTCATCAATGAGGAGTGCGTCCCACGGGATCTTCTTACGGTCCGCCTCCGGGTTCTCCTCCAGGTAGTCGTACTTTAGCAGACGAAGCTTGAGGGCCACCTGATGCCAGAGGATGACGCCGGTGATTCCCGGAATGAGCAGCGCCGTAAACCCGGAGAGGATTGCCACTGCGATAGTCCCTACGCCCACCACGATGGCGAAAAACGTGTTATCAAAGAAGACGACAAACGACTTCTTGAGAATCTTGCCGATCTTGGTGTCAAGCTGGGCCCGGATCGGCAGGTAGAACTGACTTGACAAGAGCCAGATGACCAGGGCCCAGAAGAGGAAGACGAGCGCCGCGAGCCCAAGCAGATTTCCCATTGCCGCATACACCGGAACGCCAATCCAGAGCACCACAATGATTCCCAGATTGATCAGTCCCAGAACCAGACTCGAGAGCCAGGTCTCTTTGATGTACTCGAAGAACTTCTTGAACTCGGGGCGTTCGTAGTTCGCGATATCCCGACACGCCATGGCCACGCCACCGGCGTAGATGAAGATAGCGACTATGCCAATGGCCTGAGAGGCAAGCGCAAGATACACGCTAACGGAGGCGAGCGGTGCCGGGAGAAGAATTGGGATCGTCATGATTGCGATGAACCCCAGGTTCATCAGGATGACTGCCAGGAAGTTGTCCCACATGTCAAAAAAGGCCTTCTTCACCAGAAAGAAATTCATGGCCGGAGTATAGACGTTTTGCGCGGAGGTTGTCATGCGAGGCGGGTCTCAATACAGTGGAGAACAACCATGAGCAAGAGACGCGGACATCCGTCACGCACCACTGCGGCCCCGCAGCAGAAGCCGTTCTCGCTTCTGGTGAAGCCGGCCGGCGCCGACTGCAACCTTGCCTGTGCCTACTGCTTCTATCTCAAGAAGGCAGCGTTGTATCCTGAGACGCGGACCCATCGCATGAACGATGCGGTGCTGGAGCGCATGGTTCAAAGCTACTTGGCGACGCGGCAGCCGGTCTACAGCTTCGGTTGGCAGGGTGGCGAGCCAACCTTGATGGGGCTGGAGTTCTTTCAGAAGGTAACGACGTTCCAGCAACGGCACGGCAGGCCCGGCGCGCGTGTTGCAAACGGTCTGCAGACGAACGGCGTGCTGATCGGCGACGAGTTTGCGGAGCATCTTGCGCGGTATCATTTTCTGGTTGGGTTGAGCCTCGACGGGCCGGCTGAGATGCACGACCGCTACCGACGCTACCCGGGCGGGGGTGGCGCACACGCTGATGTTGCATCCGCGCTGAGACGGCTCCAGTCTCATGGCGTGGAAGTGAACGTGCTTGTGCTCGTAAGCAAAGCTAACGTCGAACACGCGGCACAGGTGTACCGGTATGTAACGGATCTGGGCATCAGGTATCTACAGTTCATTCCGTGTCTTGAGGTGGACGGCACCGGTACGCCGCTGCCGTACGCAATCTCCGGTGAGGAGTGGGGCAGATTCCTGGTGGAGATCTTTGACATATGGCATGACGGGGATACGCGACGCGTATCCGTGCGCGACTTCGACGCGGTCATGGGGTTCTTGCTGGACGGCTCGTATTCCTCATGCACGCTGGGAGGACGCTGTGACCACTACTTCGTGGTGGAACACACCGGAGACGTCTTCCCGTGTGACTTCTTCGTAGAGCCGGACCTCAAACTGGGTAACGTAATGACCGACTCATGGCAGAAACTGGCCGCCTCTCCTGTCCGTAGCCGGTTCGCCGGTAGGAAGTCGCAGTGGCCGGCTGCGTGTCAATCGTGCGCGTACCTGCCGGTGTGTTCAGGCGACTGCCCAAAGCACCGGCTTGCACCGGATGGGCGCAGCATGCTGTGCGCCGGGTGGAAGCGCTTCTACGCCCATGCGCTCTCGGAATTACGCTCGCTCGCGCAGTCGGTCGCGGCGCATCGTGGTTTGCAGGGACCGCTCTGGGACCCTGCGGATGTGGATCCGGAAGCTCCGTGCTTCTGCGGGAGCGGGAAAAAGGCCAAGAATTGTCACCTGAAGGCTCAGGAGAACCAGTCGATCACCGCCTGAACCACACGCTCCTGCTCCCGGCCACAGAGGAGGTTGTGATCGCTCTCAAGTAGCAGTAGCGCCTGGTGCTCCGCATCCGGCGCTCCGGTGCGGATCATCTCCGCTACGCTGGTCGGAACGGCATCATCGCTTTCTGAGACAACGGTGAGCACACGTCCCCGCACCGACGGGAGCCGGCGGCGGCAGAGCCGCTGGAGCCGGTAGAGCTCCGCGGCGGTATGACCATAGTTGTAGTACCAGTACTCCCGTCCCAATTCAATGAATTGCGGGTTCCTCTCCTTCTCTTCAACCCATGCCGTCCGCAACCGCGTTACAAACGGCTTCACCAGCGGAGTGAACCGAAGAAGCTTGCTGCGCGCCGCGATTGCCGGGGCCAGAAGCACCGTTCGCTCAACGGGATATGTTCCAGCCAGTAGCAACGCGATGATGCCGCCCATTGAGTGGCCAACCACATAGGTGGGCGAGTGCGTTGCGGCAAGGTCCGCGTACGCGTCCATTGCACGGCGCATCCAGTCATGCCGGTTCGTTCGCAGCATATCAGCCATGGTAGTGCCATGACCCGGCAGCCGAGGCAGCGAGACGGAGAATCCCTGATTCACCAGCGCGTCAAAGACCGGATACATGAGACCCGGGAATCCCTTCCACCCGTGAAGCAAAAGCACTCCGGCCCGGCCGGCCTCGTGATACCGGGGAAGCGCCTGCTCATGCACCGCAAGGGGGAGTTCCATGGTGTAGCGTGCCATGGAAGCATGATGCGTTGGGAGGTCATAGGTGTCAAGAACCACCAAACTTGACACCCTCTTAGTGGGGGATATAGATTTCCGTCTATGGCGAAACGCCCTGAGACCGTGCACATCTTTCATCTCTACCGCAAAGACGATTCGGCGGTGTTCTTACACCCATTCCGCAAGACAGACAAACTCTTCGCGCTGTTTGAGAAGTCAGATCTGGTGGGCCACTACGGCCGCGAGCCCCGGATAGAGTCGCTCACGCTGTTCCGCAATGAGCTCTATCGCCTGGTTGAACAAGAGGTCAAGAGCTGGATAGCGGACGCGCGGTTCATTCCTCGGTTCTTGCTCTCCGCGGGCGCGTTTCTGCTTACCTACTTGTTCCTTGCCTTCGTCGTTCGGGACCCGCTTCCGTTTATTGATGAGATCGCGGTAGCACTTGGCGCATCCATCCTTGCGTATATACTTCTGGGCCGAAGGGATCTTCGTTCTGAGACGGCACTAAAGAAACGGATTTCGCTCCGAAGCAAGGTTGACGGGATTGTCTTCACGGAGAGTCCCTTCGTGAAACGACTGGAAGAGGCGTTGGCGGCGAAGGATAACGAATCCATGCCGACGCTCATTGAGGAGTTGAGCGGAGACCGGGCAAGCTCGCTTGCGGCGGGAGCAGATGAAGAGGCGACTCAGCTGGTCTCATACCTTGAACAGATGTTCCGCGACGGCGAGTTCAAACGCACGGAGAAACGTTTGAAGCGTCTCGCTGCCGGTGACGACAAGCAGCAGCGCGAATCCGTTCGGCGATGGTTGGAGACTCGGAAGGTTGATGTACCGCTGCTGGCTCTGTATGTACAGCTGAAGAAGGAAGTCAAGAC
The DNA here is from genome assembly GCA_964437265.1 of uncultured Spirochaetaceae bacterium. Taxonomy (GTDB): domain Bacteria; phylum Spirochaetota; class Spirochaetia; order DSM-27196; family SLST01; genus CAYTGY01. Next base: position 6,119 of record CAYTGY010000090.1, read on the forward strand.
GCACGTCTGAGATGGGCAGATGCCGGTGACTCAGAAGCTGTCTATCTCTCCGGTCTCCAGTTGCTGCTGTTGCCGTTGGAGGTCCAATTCGCGCTCTGCCAGCTGAAGCAGCTCAATCGCCGGGCGGAAGTCAGGATCAAGCTCCAGTGCCTCACGAAGCAGTGAAACCGTCACCTCCAACTCACCGACCGTTCTGGCTATCCACGAATCAAAGTACAGCTGGTCTACGCGATCACGAAGCGCCCCCCGGCCTCTATCCCCAAAATTCAGCCGTGCTTGCACACTGACGCGGTTCAACAGCGAGACCTCACTGGCCATCTCCAGGCTGTAGTTCACCGCAATGCTGATCCCCTCAAGGTCCGTGTCCGCGCCCAAGGTGAAACGCGGTCCGCCGGCCCGGAGCAGCAGGCCGGAGTGGGCGGAGAAGAACGGGGTCACCGCCACCGACACACCCGTGGCAACGCCAAGACCCTCCGCCGGAGCTCCACGGGCGAAGTTGAGCGGCAACGAAAGATCCATCGCTACCAAAACCGGACGGATTGGCTGGTAGCTCGCCCCCAGGCTAATAGACGACGGCAAGGCCTCGCCTCGAACCGGGAGGCCAACGTTGCGCATGGACAGGCCGACGGAGAAATTATCTGACCGGCTTGCGTAGAACTTCCAGAGATCGAAGCGAGTCAGCGCACCCATGTCCAGCATAACGCTGAATGCGTTCTGTCCTGGGGCGATGTACTCAGGAATGGTGCGGTACGCGGTCTTGAGATTTGCCCCAACGGCCACGCCGTGAAACTCGTAGCTCTCCAGGAAGTTGTATGCGACGTTTACCCCGAACATCCCTTCGGTGTAGAGCCCGGTTGCGGTTCGACCGGTTACACTGTCAGTCGCGGCGCCGGAGAAGGAGCTATAGCTGGAAAACGGCACGTGGAAAAACTTCCCGCCCACGCCAATCCCCAGGTGCTCATCACGCACGGTGTACGCGACGCCTTCCACGTAGCTTCCTTCAATCCAGTTGTTGTGCATGAAGGCGAGCTCAGTGAATTGCAGCGTGGCACTCGCGGCGGGGTTGGCGTCAAAGAAGCTTGCGTCCCGGGCGACGGCGGTATACGCCGTCCCCATACCTTCGTACTCGCCGCCGGACGGGATGATCAACGTGGGGAATATGGTGAGGCCGGTGTTCCTGGCGCGGTTGTCGAACGCATTGCCGAAGAACGCGTAGATATCTTCCACGTCGGCAGAGGCTGAGAAGAGCGGGGCAATTGCCGCTAGTATCAGGAGTAACGCGCGTCGACTCCCCATTCGATAAGTGATTATACTACCGCAAGTAGCGAAATTCTACCGGCCTGCGAACGTCCAGCCCAGCCTGTTCAATGCCGATATTTGTAGTACTATCTTGTTTGAGGAGAGGATTCTGCTGGGAGGACCTCGTCGGTTGTCTGCTATCGGTCGAATTGCCACATTCACTATCCTCCTCACCGTCTTGTGCGCACGCATCGCCACCGCAGCCGGTCAGGAAGAAGACCCCATAGAGCCCGCACGTGAGGCGGTGGAGCAGCGGCGATACAGCGACGCGGTCCTCCGCCTCACGGAGACGGTGCGATCTGATGCCGAGCAGTTTGAGCGGGCCGAGCCGGTGTACCAGTCTGTGGTAGAGATGGGGCAGGCGTACGCGGACAAGCAAGAGGAGCTCACCCAGATTCTGACACGTATCACCGGTGACGTCACCCGCGAGGAGCGGCTCGATCTCGCACAGCAAGCACTTGATCTCATTGAGCAGATGAATGAGATCAACCCGGACCCCACCCAATCACAGCAGCAATTCGTGGCGGACACCACCTGGCTGCTCAACGTGAGCCTGGACCGTTCGGATGCGGAGCTCATTATGGACCAGGCCCTCGCGCTGCTCCAAGACGGGGACCGCAGCGGTGCAATTCGTGCGTATACAAGCGGCTTCCATCTGCAGCTGCCCTACTTCACAGAGCGCGAAGACCTCTCCGGCGACGCCGTATCGCGCGTTGACGAGGCTCGTACCGGTATCTCCAACCGCGCGGAGACGTTCGCGGAGATGCTCCAGCCGCTCATAGATGCCACCGCAACTGCTCTGGAGGAGATCACCGACGGTCCTCTCGACCTCGCGCAGATTGGAGTCCAGACGTTCGCGCCCCCGTTCAAAGAAGCTGCCGCATCTGAGGCGAGGGTTCTGGAGGCCGCCGGCGTTCTCCAGACCGTGCATCAACAGATTGAGGGCCGCTACCAGAGCGATCTGCTCGAGCGGCCGTCCTGGCACACGCGTCTGCTCTCGCAGTTCGTGTTCGGCAGGGACGGCATTGAAGAGGGGATACTCGCTGCGCTCGATGGACCGGTGCCGGAGAGCATTGCGGCTATTGTGGCTGCCGCCAAGGAACGCGCCGAACGCGAATACACGGAAAACGTAGAACTTGTCTTCGCCGGCGAGTGGGATGCGGTGCAGCGCGCGTTGAGCGCCGCCGTTGCCGGGGCCCGTCTCTACGCCCAGGCACTAGCGGTGGAGCAGGACTACCCGGTAGACCTGAGCGGTTCGCTTGATCGGATGGTGATCGACCTGCCGGACGTTGTGGCCGTAGAGGTCATCCGGCTCTACAATTCTGTCATTCAGGCATCCCCGCTTGCATCACTTGCAGCTGCCATGCAGGAGGCGCTTGCTGCCTATCAGCAGGCGTCGCGAACCATTGCGGACCTGGATAGACGCCGCCAAGGCGTCACGGAACAGCTTGCGGCAATTGAGTCCATCCTACGTTCATGGCGTGACGCGCGAGCCGTCGTGGACCGGCAGTACGGGCTGGTAGACGCGGTTGCTAAGGACCGGAATGACCGGCTGGAGTCCCTCTTTGCCACGCGGTTGGCGGAGCTCCGGGGCTACGAGGTGGAGATTGTTGCAGAGCGCGCGAGCCGCGAAGTGCAGCCGCTGGTGCGGCGTCTGGAGAACCCCGGTGGTGCCGGCATGGAGGACCGGTACCAAGAAGCTCTGGATGTGCTCCAGAACGGCGTTACGGGTGAGGATGAGATCACGCGTTCCTACCCGGACAGAGCCAAGACGCGCTTTGAGACGCTGATTGGCGACCTGGATGCCCTCTCCGGTGATGTGGAACGGTACCTTGACGGGTACCTGGAGGAGAAGGAGTACATCGTCTCCTCGCGCGAGCTGCAGCAACCGCTGGCGCGAGCCCGTGATCTTCTTGCTGAGGTTCGCAGGCTCCGGGATCAGGCGGTCGCCGGAGCGGCCGCCGCTGATGAACAGATGGCGCTTGCCCGTCAATACGAGGCAGAGGGCCGCGAGCTCATGGACCAGGCGTTTGCGCAACTGGAGGAGCAGGAGTTTCAAGAGGCCACGGCGTCGCGAGATGCGGCGAGTGATGCATTTCTGGAAAGCCTTGAGATATGGGACCGTCCGGAGCTGGAGGACTTCTACAACGCACGCTTCAGCGAGTTCTTCGTGGCGTTTGATGCTGCAAAGCGTCAGCAGGTGCTCGATCAAGTAGCGGCGGCGATCCCCCAGGCCCGCCGGGTGGTGGAGCAGGAGCGTATCAATGAGTACGAGTCCACACTCGCTACCATTGAGACACTCAACGACGACTGGCAGGAGGTCATTGGGTCTACAAACACCGCACTGGAGTCGCTGATTCGCACCATCCAGACATATCTGGAAGCATCCGGCGGCCGCGAGCTCGTGGAGACCGACCCCGGCTATCCGTATCTCTCCACGCTGCTCAATCGGGCAAAGACCTTCTACGGAAACGCGGTCCAGGGGGCGCAAGCCGTGGGCACGGCGCTCTCGCAGGCCGCAGTTGCGCTACTCAATGACGCGGATGACCTCCTGCAGCGGTTGTTCCAGCAGCAGCCCCAGAACTGGGAGGGCCGAATCCTCAAGGTGCGCATTGACTTGGCCCTTGGCAGCGGCGAGATTGACCGGCAGATCCGGCAGCGGATACAGGAGATTGAGGAAGCGTGGATCACTGAGGAGGAGACCGACTCAACCACCAAACTCCAGTATGAGGCGCTCTACAGTGTCATCCAGGAGTTTGATACCGGCCTCAGTCAGGAGACGGTTCGGGAAATTGAGGATCGAATTGCGGAGCTGGAAGAGCTACTCCGTCCGGTGGCGAGCGTGGCGGCGGAACCGGGGGCGGAGACCGTGGAGCAGACACGGAACATTCTGGCGGAGGTACGCGCCTACGGGCCGCTGGAAGATCTCTCCTCAGCAGAGCTGGATCAGGTGCTCGCACTGCTAAACGAGTTACTCAGGACCGATCCATTTAATCAGCAAGCGAATGCTCTCCAACAGACCGCACTCCGGCTGAAGGAGGAGCCGGTCCGCGAGGCCCAGACCGCAGCCACCGCGCGAGTTTTTCGGCAGGCGCAGACGCTGGTCGTCCGCGGCGACTATACGGAAGCTTACACCACCCTTCGGCTGTATATCAGAGACAACCCGGGGCAGGCGGACAAGGAAATCAACAATCTCATCCGGGATCTCGAGCGGCGACTGGGTATCTGATGGAACGACGCGCTACGGTTCTGCTCATCATCCTTGCCGCCTGCGGCGTTCTCCTGGACGCTCAGGAGCTGTACTTCGAGGAGCCGCGCACGTTCGCCGGCGAGTACCGGCTGTTCCCGCGCGTGGACGCTACCGAAGACCGACTGGTTGTCGCGTACCAGGAAGTGGTATCGCGAAGCGGGGAGGGCGGCGCGTTTCAGATCACCGTTGAGGAGACGCACGACGGGCTCTCCTGGGGAGCTCCGCGGAGCGTGGGAGTGCGATTCCCGTTTGAAGGTACGCAGATCCCGCCGGTCTT
>CAYTGY010000091.1:0-10870 GCA_964437265.1 uncultured Spirochaetaceae bacterium
TCCTTCGTCTCAAGCCAAACTCCCTCCAGTTTTCCCACATTTCGAATTGCTGCTGCCGGCGGCGTCGTGCAGCACCGCCGAGAGTTTGCGTGGGATCATGGACCATTGTGTGTTGCAACCGGACAAATTTCAAGCGCAATTTTAAATTTGGCCGACGGAGCCACGGTGGCGGTCCGCCGGGATACGTCGAGTAGGTATGCCACGCCGCCTACACCCCTTCTTGCTCTCGGAGACGGTTGATAAGGTCGTTCGTGATAGCCCTGTGATCATGCGGCTGCCGCTTCAGGACGGGCCAGCCCTGGTCATCCACGTATGAGTGACGTTGTCCGGCGTCCCGCCGATTCTCTGAGCCGCCGGACTCCTGACGGGGGCCCTCTCCGAGTTGTTGCTCTATCCCCCGAATAACCAGATGACGGATGGTCACACCCGACTGCGCAGCGCGGATCTTCAGTCGGCGGTACAGCGCATCCGGCACGTCGATCGTCGTCTTCATGGTGCAATACTTCCATGTTTAGGTGTTGCAGTACAGGGCGGAGGTCTGTCCGCGCGATGGGTGCGTTCATGTCGAGTAGGTATGCCCGCAGGCGAGCGACGGATCAGAGGTTGTCAGTACCGTCTCGCTCACCTACGTCATGCGCCTCACGAATCAGGAAGTCGAGCTTGCCGGCGTTGGAGTCACTGACGATCTGGTTGTCCCACGCTTCCCAATCGCGTTCCAGGAACCACTTGCGGAACACGACATATTCCTCTTCTGAGAGGCTATCGACAGCTCGTTCGATTTGTTCAACGCTCTTCAAGGAATCCTCCAACCGGTAGCTTCGAGGATACCGTTTTCGGTTCGGACGCATCAATTCGCACTCGCCTTCGATCGTCACCGGTACGTTTCATCGTGGGTGCCTACGTCTACCGGAATGACCGTGTCTTCGCTGATGATGAACTCCAGGCTTATTCTGTACGTCATGTTGATCGAGACACGGTAGAGACCCTCGAGCTTCCCGCCCAACGAGTGAAGTCGCAGGGATGGATGCGCCGGGTTCGCTTCGAGTAGCCTCAGGGTCTTCTCGTATTGGCCAAGGAGATCTGGGTGTCTTCTGGCGAACTTCTGAGCTCGGCGAATGTAGCTCCGGGTGTAGAGGATCTTAGGCACGTGTGATCCGCTGTATGTGTTCTTCAACCGACTCCTGAACGGTGTCGCCGCGTTCCATATCCCGATGTGTCTCGGCCAGAGCTGCCTCGAGCTCACACTCGCGGAAGTAGTTGTACTGCTCGAGTGTGAGAATGACGTAGCGCTGCTTGCCGCGGACCGAGATGATTGCCTCATCGCCATTCGCCGTGATCTCATCAATGCGGGAGATCCCCTTGGTCTTCAGTTCATTTGCCGTAACGACGTTTTCCATGCGGTTCTCCGTCAGAAAAGAGTACTGTAAGGCGGTCGATCAAGCAATCGGTTGAGAGGCACATCAACAGTCGTCGCATCCGTCAGTACCGCGTCACGCCCGCGAGCAGGCGTCCGGTCTGCCACTCGTGTGGGTAGTGGCTGTCCAGGTAGGCGATCCGGTGCATCTGCACTGCGCGGGCGTAGCAGTGTGCCTTGTTCGCACGGCAGGCGGAGCGCACGTGCCACCAGATAAGCTTCGCGTCGGTCTCCGTGTAGCCACGGGCGATGAACGCGGCGCGGAAGGCCTGATAGTGGAGACCGATCTCCCGGGCCTTGCCGGCGCAGATGTCGCGGCAGGCTTCGCGCGCGCGCTGCGGCGGGAAGCCGGCGACCGCCGTCAGAACCGCTTCCGCCTGTTCGCGGTAGATGAGCACGCCGTGAGTCTGCGTGAGGTGCTCCGCCACCTCAGGGAAGTCGGCCGAGTCCGCAGGCGTTCCGCGTCGGGACAGCTCGAGCTCCTCGCGTCGGTCCGCCACCTCCGGCCGATCGACGGCCACCGCGGCCGCGAGATCATCCATCTCCCCCGGCTCCTCCGGGATGCGGGAAAGGTCGAACTCCGGGCGCGTCGCGCGGATGAGCGCCTGGGTGATCGCTATGGCGTGAAGCTCATCACGACCGAACAAGTCGATGCGCGCAAGGCCCAGCTGTGCGGCGCTCTCCGCGTCAAACTGAAGCTGGACAAGGCGGTCTGCCGAGGTGCCGGACAGCGGGACCAGCTCAGCAAGGGGGTGGTCGGCAACAATGAGTGAGGCTCCGAGCGGATCGTTTGCAGCCTCACCGACGCGGTCGGTTCCGTAGTCGGCCTGCAGGCGATGCACCAGTTCGCTACGGCGGGCCGAATCGACGTCGATCTGCAGATCAAACGGCGGCAGATCGGCAGCGTCGGCTGGTAGTGGCGCAAGGAGCTGGTGTCGCACCGGGTCCACCTCCGAAAGCCCGAGCGCGTAGATGACCAGCCACGACGGCGCGTTTGCCCGGCCGGGCCCAACCATGATCCCTGTCTCGCGCGCAGCGCAGATCAGCTCCGCGGCGACGAGCAGTCGAGTGGTTTGGCCGGCCCGACTGAGGAGGTCGAGCTCTGCTTCGGCTCGCGCGGTGAGCCCCGAACTCATGGCAGGGTAGCGGTGGGTGAGTCCGTCGCGAACCATGCGGCGCACGCGCTCACCGTCGTCGCCGCGTCGGTCCGTTCTCGGAAGATGGACCACCGGCGAGTGAATACGCTCGGCGATCGCAGCCGTTGCGGCGACCGCATCCGGAACGTCTGAGAAGCGGCCGGCAATCTCCTGTGGACTCGGGAAGACCGGCCCAGGGTCGAGTGGCTCGTTTGGGTCACACACCGCCACGATCGGCACGCCGATGCTCCGCGCGCAGCGGATGAGCTCGCAGTCAGAGACCACGTGATCGGCCGGGCCCGTTCGTGCCAGGGCAAGGAAGAACTGGTCGGGACCGAAGAGCCGGCCAAAGGTGGTGAGCAACCGTTCGACCTCCAGCGGCGCATCCTGGGCCAGTGCCACAAGCCGGCTCGACGATCCACCGAACAGCGCGATCAGCCCCTCGGCATGGGCCGCGAGAAGCTCCGCGGATACCACCGGGTACGCCGGATCATCCGCGTGCGCAGCGGTGGAGAGCCGCATCAGGTTTGCGTAGCCGGTCCGGTTCTCCGCGAGGAGCGTGATCTGCCACGGGTTGCCGCCGTGGTCCGGCGGCGGCACCCGAAGCCTGCTGCCCACAATCGGCTTTGGCGCCGCCGCTCCGCCGCGTGCGGCGCGTCGACAGGCGGTCTCCAACTCAACCGCGCCTGAGAGCACGTGATGATCGGCCAGCCCGATCGCGCTCATGCCGGCCTGCGTCGCCGCGCGCACCAGCGCCTGGACCGACGGCCGGCGAACGCCGGGCGTGTGACGGGAGGCGAGGTTCAGATGAACGAAGGGGAGGGTGGACATGCGTGCTCGCTACGCCTGTCGGTTGCGAAGGAACTCGCGTTGCTCCGGCTTTTCCGGTTCAGAACCGGCGGCACGGATCTGTGCGTATGCGTCTTCATACGGCAGGCCGAGTTGCATGAGCACGGCGGTGGCGAACATCCCGGTGCGGCCATGGCCTGCCCCGCAGTGGACGAAGACCGGGGTGCCGGATTCGGTGAGTGCGGCGATCTCCTTTGCTGTGTTCCAGAACCGGTCTGCGTCCTGCGGGATCCCGTAGTCGGGAATGGGGATCTGCGTGACGTCAACGTCGTTCTGTTCGGCAAGCCACGCGGAGTAGTCGGGCGACTTGTCGCTGATCTCCGCGTGTGGGGTCAGGCAAACCATGGTGGTGATCCCGTTCTCACGCATCTGTGCCAGCCACGTCGTGAGCGGGGTGTACCGTCCAGGCATCGCGTCAAAGTACAGCTTGTCTCTCCAGTTTCTCATCGGCTCTTCTCCTTTATATGCGTGTCTTCTCGACTAGCGAAATCCAAGCGGGCGGCTCATATCGCGGCCGCCTGCGTTTGACAGAATCAGTTCGACGAGTTCCGCCGCATCGGCGGTTTCCAGTAGATCCACCGCGTAGGCGATGTCGCTGAGCATGATCGATCTCGCCCCGTGCAGCCGCGAGCGCTGCGCGTCGGTGAGCGTGACCTGCGGTGCCAATCGTTGCAGCGCGTCATCCAGGCCGGGCGTCGTCAGTGGGCCGAATGTCACCCGGCGGTGGAATCGTCTGCGGATCGCCGGGTCGATCGACTCAGCGCGGTTCGTGCAGGCGATCAGGAGGCCGCCGAACTGCTCAATGCGCTGGAGAAACTCAGCGGCTTGGCTGAGTTCCCACGAACGTTGAGCCCCGCGCCGGTCTCCAAGCAGCGCATCGGCTTCGTCCAGAATGAGGACGGCTTGGGTATCCTCAGCCTCTTGGAACACGCGTGCGATGTTCGCCTCCGTCCCCCCAACCCACATCGACAGGATATCCGACGGACGACGCAGGACCGCCTCGCGACCGAGTTGCGCGGCCAGATACAGTGCTCCCTGTGTCTTCCCGCCGCCCGGCGGACCGTCGAACAGCAGCCGGGTCGCCTTTCCAAGCTCCGCGCGATCGGTGGAGAAGCCCGCGACCCGCTCCAAGGGGAGCGAGGCATTGCACAGACCCGGGTCAAAGCGCGCGCTCACGGCGGCAAGCTCACGGCAATCCGGAGCAAAGGGGCCGCTACTTACGCGCTTGATGTACCGTGGGATCTCCTCGCCGGCGTGCTCGGCGTCAATGACGCGAAACATCCGGTCGATCGCCGCCGGCGTGAGTGCGTATCCGGCCGCAACGTGCGAAGCGGTCTCACGGTCGAGCTCGCACTCGTGGACTGCCGCTGCGCGTATCAGCATTCGCTCCCTGCGGGACGCGGACGGGCGCGGGAAGGCGTAGACGTGCGCAAACCGACGGAGGCTCGAGTGCGGAACTCGGTCAACGTCATTTGCGATCCAGACGCTTGGTACCGCCAGCTCCTCCAGCAGCGCGTTGAGTTCGGCCTTGTCGTACTCCCCGTCACCCACCGGCCCAAAGAAGCCGCCGGCGCTCTGCAGCAGCGAGTCCGCCTCATCAACCAGGAGGATGTCTGATGCCGGGTCGAGCAGCGCGGCCGCGCGTCGAACCGCGCGGAGCCGGGACACCGGACGCGAAGCGCGGAAGTTCGACTCCTGCCCGTCGTATCGCAGCGATGCGGCGTGCCGCCGGAGGTGCGCGCACAGTGCGTGGGAGAACTCGGTCTTGCCCACCCCCGGAGTACCCACGAGCAACACCGGGCCTCCGCGTTCGAGCGCTCGCGAGAGATAGGTCAACTCTTCGGTGGGGACGTCGAACTCATCGGTACTGAACCGTGCCGCGCGGGGTGGAGCAATCGTTTCGCTCGTGAGGATGTTCGGGTCGTCTGAGAAGATCACCGCCCGCAGCAGGTCTTCGGGGCCCGGAAGTGTGTGGCGGTTTGGGATGTGGTCCATTCGGTCTATCAGTCCCAGTCTAACCAGCGGAGCGTTGCCGCCCACCGAGCGCGCGAAGCGCACCGGGTCACTGTCGCTCGCGGCGGCAAGCGCGCGGATGATGTCGCGCTGCGTGGAGACCTGTTTGCAGGCGGCTTCCAACTCGTCGCGTTCGTCGAGCAGCACAATCGTCGTGAGAACGCGAAGGTCGTGGGTGTCCACATTGAGTCGTTCGGCCACGCTGTTGAGAATCGGGACTTCCGGCTGTGTTGCGGCTGCCGCTCGGCGCAGCTCGGTCTGGAGTAGCCCGATGATCGTGTTCATCAGGGCGGACGACCCCATGGCGGTATGGCGGATGGCGTTCTGGATGTCGAAGGTGCGGGGCATCACGCCGGCAGCCAACTCCTCGAGCGTTTCCGTATCCTTGACTCCATAGGCACGGAGCGTGGGCAGGAACTGCTCGCCTATGAATGTGCCCAGTTCATCCGCCTGGAGCTGATTGATCAAGGCGGTGAAGACCTCTTGTGATGCAGGCAGCATCTCGCTCATCCGAAGCGCGATGTAGCGTGCGGCGTGATCCCGGGCGTCGATCCTCTGTTCCATGGTCCGAAGTGTACAGTCGGATAGGGACAACGCGTGTCCCATACTCGGAACTTCGCAGCGCGGTCTATCCTGATGCGCGTGCGCGGGGCGTTTTGTAGCGTCCGGCGGTCTCTCTGAACCAGGTTGCGGCGCGGCGGCGAAGATCGGCCGGCTCCAGGATCTCCGCGTTCGGTCCCCACTGACTCACCCAGAAGAGGGTCTGACTCTGCTGATTCGATGTGTAGCGAAGGATGATGCCGCCGTCGGCCTGCTCCTCGATGCGCTGGTCCGGGTGCCATGCACGTTCTCGGATCTTGTCTGCAACCGACGGGTCAAACCGGATCGCGACCTGTACCGGATCTTCGTTGACAAAGACCCCCAGGGCCGGGTCGATGTAGGCTGCCGGGTCAAAGTCGTCCGGCGGTGAGAACGCCTTGTTCGTGGCCACGCACCGGGTCATCCGGCCAAGGGCGTAGACGCGCACCTCTTGGTTGTGATGTGAGTAGCCCAACAGATACCACTCGCCGCGGTGCCCCAACAGGTGATACGGGTCGATCCGGCGCTTGGCCGCCGTGGTATACCCGGGCGCGCGGTAGCTGATAGTGACGGTGCGGCTGTGCGCAAGTCCCTCCTGCAGCGGTTCCCAGATGCCCGGCTTGATCTCCGTCACGGGGTCGGATATCACGGTGAACTCCCCGGCAAGCTCCTGCGAGCTCACCGACACGTTCTTGGGCAACAGCGACGCCAGGTTCCGAAAGACGGTCTGAAGTCGATCGTGAAACGGCGTGTTCCGGTACGCGGCAAGCGCTCTGCCGGCAACCAGGATGCCCAGAAGATCGCCCTCGGTCAGCAAGATCCCAGGAAGCTCGAAGGTCTCATCCGAATAGTAGTAGCCGTGCCGGCTCGCGTCGTACTCAATCGGCGCGCCGTTGTCCCGCAGGAACTCGATGTCCCGCTTGATGGTCCGCGAGCTCACCTCATCCCCGGCCTCCTGTCCCCAATCACGCGCCAACACCGGCGCCGACGGGTAATCGCGCTTGTACTTCAGCCGACGATGAATAAACTGCATCCGCTGCGAGATCGCTCGGTAGCTCATGGGTGAATGGTAGCACGGGTGGGCTGGGGCCGTCGTGTGTCCCACACCCCGCGCAAGCGGATGTATCTGGAGCTGACTGTGGCCTTGGCCCAGGTGGAAGATCTGCGCATGCGCAGACCCATGATCGTCTCATCCGCTCAGCTCGGCGTCAGGTTGAGGGAACGGCTTCAGAACACGGACGACCGCAGCGGGGGACCGGCGGCGGTGTTGACCGGGATCACAGGATTCGACAACCTGGCCGACGGCCTGCCTCGCGGCGCGGTCACGCTGCTGACAGCGGAGCGTCGCCACGATCTGCTGAGCTTTGTCTACACCGTCATCGGGAACGTGGCAGTGAGTGCGGGACAGTACGCCGTGCTGGTTTCGACGCAGAGTGCGGAGCGGTACACCTCCGCTCGACTTGTGAGCGTTGTAGGAGGGCTGGGTCTCGCCAGGTTGCGGCGCGGCTACCTCAAAGCGAATCAGTTGCCAATCCTAACAGAGGCAGCAGCACGCCTAGCCGCGGCAAATCTGTTGGTCCAATACGCGCCGGAGGACGATGGGCGAGTTGCTCTCCGAGCGGCGCGATCGCATTTGCGCCGCCGACCGGTCGACTTCGTTGCGATTGACTGTCTCTCGCTCTCTCCGGCCATCGTCACTGATCAGCTGCCAAGACTGCGGGCCGCCGCAATCCGCCGCGGAGCCGCAGTGCTCGTGGCCGGCTTGTCGTCTCCTCCACGCGAAATCGGATCCTGGTTCGATACGGTCGTGGAGTATCGCCGTCGCTATCCGTCACCGGACGTGGAACTCGCCGTGCAAAAGAACCGGTACGGTCCGACTGGCGCTGCGTACGCTCGCGCGGACGATGAGTGCGGGCGTCTCACTGACCCGTGAACGTGACCGGGATGACGGTGCGCCCTGAGTCTCGACGAACCTCGATGTGGAGCCGTGCTCTGTCTCCGGTCCGCGCGGCTCGTCGAGACGACGCTGCACCGCCTCGCGATTCAGCTCCAAGCTGATCAAGCCGACCTTGAGCCGGTGGTCTTCGATTAGTCGCGCGATCATGTGCACCATGAGCGCGGTTTTTCCGCTTCCTGGTGCACCGCCGATCAGTGTCACCTCCCCCTTTGGGTTGTCGGGGCCGTCATGTCCGGCGCCGCAGCGGTCCACGAGTCGTCAGCAGCACCCCAGGAAGCTCAAAGGTCTCGTCCCTGCGTAGCGCATGGATGATCGGACGGGTATCATGAGTCATTCCTTGGAGATTGCGGGACGGCGTAAGATCGGTTCGTGGGATGTGTGACAGACGGTGTCCCAGGGATCCGCGTATTGTGTCGGATCGTTTCGAGGAGCTACGAAGTGAGGAGGATAGAGCACATGGCGAAGCCACTGAGAGTGATCGGGATTGATCCCGCCCCGAGCAAGGGCCTGCATGTCTATGACGAGTGTGGATACCGACATTATCCGGTCCGGTCGAACGGAACGAACAAAAGCGACACGGCCGCGATGTTCATGGATGAACTTGCCCGGACGGAAAACGTGCTCATCTGTTGGGACGCACCGCTGACCGGTCCGCCGGAAGCAATCGTACACAAACCGCGCACCGACACTGCGGCCGGAGCCGTTTTCGAGGGGAACAGCAATGTGAACGTCTACTCCCGGAGAGCGATGGAGGCCTTCTACGCGAAGAAGGGGGAGAACAAGCCACCGAAAGGAATCTCCGTGTTGCCCTACGCAGGGTGTCCCCATTGGACGATCTCGAGAGCATTGCTCGGGCTGCCGCGAGTGGGGAGATGGGACTGTGCGGCAGACAGTCTTCCGTTCACGCTCATCACGAGCAATGACCCGCCTGAGAAGCCTGGAAGGTATGTGGTTGAGGTGCATCCGGCGCTCGCGCTCTGGTACTGGTTGAAAGACAGCCCAGGCGCGCCGGCCTCTTGGCGCTACAACGGCCAGTCGCGGAACGGCGATACGCCCAAAGAGACGCTCAGAGACCTCTGGGAGGCGCTCGTATCTGTACCGTCGGTGAGGTCCATCCTGCCGGACGCCACCGTGCCGACGGACACGCACTTTTCGGATGACTACTTCGACGCGTTCATCGCATACGCGCTCGGCAGGCTCTGGCTCGAGCGCAGCGATCATGTCCGCATGGTCGGAAACGCGGACACCGGGGCACTCCTGCTTCCGGCGATCGGCAAAAACGGGAAGTCGACCGGGATCCCGAGAGGCTTCGACAGCACGTGATCGTGGCACCAGATTGACCGCCGAAAGCGCACAGCCGCTGCCGATACACCACGGGACGCCCCCTGTCCCACACCTCGCGCTACGTTTGCTGCACACACTACCAAGGAGTGAACGTATGGCGGATGACATTCAGGGGATCGAGAAGCTCGCGGAGCTGAGAGAGAAGGGCATCATCACCGACGACGAGTTTCAGGCAAAGAAACGGCAGTTGTTGGAGGGTACGGGCAGCGGCGAGTCGCTGACTGAACCGTGGGACCGCAAGACGTTGTGGAAGCGGATTGGCGTGGGGCTGGTGATTCCGGTTGTGGGATGGGTGATCGGTCTGGTGAACCTGTTCCGCGGTCGTAAGCGCGCGCCGCAGGGGCTGATCGTGCTGGTGGTGAGCATCATCTCAGGGGTGGTTGCGTATGCGGCAATCGCCGGTGCGGCAGCCGGTGATCCGGGGATCGTCTCCATGGTCAAAGATGGAACGCTCGCCGCCTATCCTGACCAGACAATCGGAGAGGCGGTGGACGGCTTCTTTGCCAACCCCCGGTGGGAACACATTGTGGCCGACGACGGCAACGACTACGTCAACGTCAGCGGACGGATCAGCTACGCCGGTGAGCCGGCTGACGCGATCATCCAGTACGCTGTGGACACGGAGACCGGCTCCTTTCACGTCAACGCGTTTGAGATCAACGACCTGCCACAGAGCGAGCGGATGTATCTGGAGCTTATTGCGAAGATGTACGACTAGGACCACATGCCGAGTCTCGAATACCACTGCGCCGAGTCCGAACGCTTGTTCGGAGAGGCTGCCGGTCCCGTCGCGCGGCAGCACATCATCTCAGATCTGAAGACGGAAGGGTGGACCGAGGAGGACCCGTTCCCCAAGAACCAGCGACACTATTGGGCGATGGGATTGTTCTAGGGGCGTAGCGTCTTGGAAGGACTGATCCGGTCCGGATCCCGGACGTACGTACATCACTGGTCAGCCCCCTTCTGCGTGAGGCGATATCGCTGCTTGCTGCTCCGGGGCTTGTCGGGGATCGTGCGTTCGACGAGCCCGCTCTCCAGCGCAGGAACAAGGTAGGCCGTGCGGAAGTGCTCTTCGTCCTTCAGGTTCAGCCGCTTCATGATCTCCTGGCGGCTCATCTCCCCATCGAGCACCGAGGCCAATCGTTCAGTCGGGGTGACTTCCGGGGTGACTTCCGGGGTCACTTCCGGGGTTACTTCCGGGGTCACCATGGTTTTCACGAACTGCACCTGAAACGCGTTGCCAACTTCCTGAAGAACGAGCCGAACGCCGCCGTGTTCCGAGACCTCACGTTGGATGCGCTGTATACCGGTTCCCCAGGACTCGATTAATCCCAGATCCTTGAAGATCGGTGCCAGAACGCGATTGCGTATCTCCGAACGGCCTGTTCCAAGATCCTCCGGCGAAATACTGTCGGGGAGTGCCCCAGGACTGGTGATCTCCAACATGTCGTCAAAGATGGCCACCTTGATGTCACTGCCGGCTATCCGGTAGTCGCGGTGTACGACGGCGTTCGTGATCGCCTCACGCAACGCGTCGAGTGGATACTCCCACGTGTCCGTGCGGTATACCTCGCCAAT
>CAYTGY010000092.1:0-10764 GCA_964437265.1 uncultured Spirochaetaceae bacterium
ACAATCGTCACACCGTCATCAACATCATGCCAACGCTGACAACCGTGACACCAGACAACCGGAGTCCCCTCAGCCGGGTACGTTCCATCACACTCAGCGTAACCGTCAGACCAGGCGTGTCGGACCACGTAGGTCACCGACGCCAATGACTCACGAATGTAGATCTCACGGCACGATGGGCATCTGGTCAGCATGGGGAGCTCGAAGGTCATAGGTCGGCAAGATCCTGTGTGTTGTCTGATGCATTGTCTTTGGGCTCGACGTCGCGGGACCGAATGGCCGCGTCCACGACGTCCCTCACGGAATTGGCCGGCGGTTCATCAGCACGCGGGATCAGCGCTTCTATCTCCGAACGTGACACGCCCTGCGCGAACCTGAGCGCAAGATAGTAGACCAGCGAATCATGGTCCTCCGGATCATCGGCGACAACGGCCTCAAGGAGCTCTTCTGCGCGTGCATCGTCGTCGCCGCGCAGGTAGGCACACTGGGCACGACCCGCTTCCGCCGCGGCGGAAGCGCCACACTCCAGACGGCGGGCATAGAGCTGGTACGCATCATCGTACCGTCCAACCCACCGCAGTGCCTGTGCCCACCAGACCGGCAAATCCGCAAGGTCACTGCCAAGCTGGTCCGCCCGCTCGTAGTGCTTGACAGCCTCCTGGTGTCTCCCCAACTCGCTGAGGACATTGGCAAGCGCGACGTGCGCTTTTGAGAACTCCGGATCCAGTTGAATTGCTTGCTCGAAGTATTGGAGCGACGACCGCGTTTCGCCACCAAGGTTCTGGGCGAGCCCCAGATTGAACGCGGCTCTACTGTTCTCGGAGTCCAGCTCCAAGACACGCTCAGCGTCGGCAATCGCCAACTCGTAGTTCTCACGTCCATGGTGGGCGGCGCACCGCGCCAGGAGCACCACGGTATCCTCCGGTTGCTCCGCAAGCAGCGTGTTGTAAAGCGTGATCGCGCCTTGAAGATCTCCCGACTCATGGAGATGGTCGGCCCGTTGACGCAATGTGCTGTACTCCCGCTCATCCATCTGCGAGCTCCAGCACGATCACTGAGACGTTGTCAGGGGCTCCGGCTGCGAGCGCCGGCTCGATTAGGGGCTCGGCCCGCACCGACTGCTCGAGAAGCACTGCCTCTATCTCATCTGTACCGACATAGTCGTGAAGCCCGTCGCTGCAGATGAGGAATCGATCTCCGTCAGCAAGCACCGGCGAGAGAAGATCAATATCACAGAAGCACGACGATCCACCTCCGATTGCGTTGGTGATCACGTTCGCGGGCGTCTCGGGGTCTCCGCTCTGCTCACGAAGCGAGTGGTCACGGGTCAGCTGCTTCAACAACCCGTCCCTAAACCGGTATACGCGGCTGTCTCCGGCGTGGACCCGGTACCAGTGTCCGCCCACCGCGAGCACGGCCGCCAGCGTGGTGCCCATGCCGCGTTTGGCGGGGTCACGTTCTGCTTCCGCCTCCACAGCAACATGCGCCGCCTGGCACGCCGTCCGGACGGCCTCCGCAACCGACTCCGGTTCCGCTTCCGGCGGAATACCCTGTATACCCGTCAGGAATGCTTGAAGCGCCAATGCACTCGCGACCTCGCCTGCCGCCGCACCTCCCATCCCGTCTGCAACCGCGGCGCACCAGACGGTGTCCATGGCACACCGGACCTCGCCGGTGAACTGCGAGTCCCTGAAGACCAACTCTCCAATGAGAACACAATCCTCGTTGTGCTCGCGCACGCTGCCAACCGAGGAGACCGCAGCTACCGTCACCGTAAATGTGTGCCTGACTCCCGCCCCAAGCATGATAACACTATAGGAGAGTCCATCGGCATTTTCAAGCGTATTCAAGTTATTGAACCAAATCAGTTTTATGGAGAGTTTATGACAGCGCAGGTTACCTTTCGGGTACGTGAACGGAGTCCGGGCGCTCCCCGAAGCGGGGTGTACTTCCAGAGCATACGCCAACCCGAACGTTATTTCCAGGACTCTCATTTCAGCGCATCGCTTTTGAATTTCCACACCCGGCAGAAGTCCCATTGACGCGATTCGGTCACCCGCTATGATCGCCCCATGCAGTGGTGGAGGCGGGCCCGGCGGCGCTACGCGTATATCCCAACGTCCTCAACGGCGCGGTGCAGCGCAAAGAGGTTCTCATCCGGTGTGCCCGGTGGGCACTGATCTCCGGTGCTCAAGATGAATCCTCCGCCCTCCCGCGCGGCCAGGATTGCGCCTCGCGCAACCTCGTAGCGCCAGCTTCACCTCAGCCAGATCCACATCCCCCATTGGCGGTATCTCCAACGGGTTCACGCAGGAGACGCTGGTCTCTGCCGCAGCTATGGAGCACCGTCGGAACCCCGGCCAACTCCGCCGTCTTCGCCCACTTCTTGATGGCCGGCAATGCGTACCGTCGCGCCAACTCGGGAGACGCCATGGTGAGGGTGCCCGAGCCGCCCACTCGTCCAGAATCTCAGGGGTGTCCGCGTACGCATAGGTGAGCGTCTGAATACCGCCCTGGACATCCTGCTCCCAGCTCTGAAACCCGGGATAGCCCACACTCAGCCCGAACGCCTGATCATCGCATGGTGTCTCTTGGTTGCGATTGTACTCCACACATAGCTGCCCGGAGTTCGATCTCGCCGGCATTTCGTGTACTATATGGCTGTAGGGTTGCCGGAACTGCTCAGACACTCCGCATTGGCGACTTCAGGCTTGCGGGTACCGCCCCGGCTACCGGTGGAGCACCGGCACGTAGTCCGGAAGCCGCTTCGCTACCAGCGTAGTGTCAAACCGCGCGAACCGCTGGAGCCCGCCCTCATACATCAACTCCGGAGGCCCGTCTCCAATGAGTGGCCGGGCATAGTCGATGAACGCATCGGTGACGTCGAGCTTGCTTGGCGCAATCCAGCTTTCCGGCAGATGCCGCACAGAGTTTGCCACCACCGGAAGCGGCACCTTGTCATAGTACGGCTGGTAGGTCGCTCCGGGTCTCCGCAAAATGGTTGCCATGTACCCGCCTCCGTGCGTGAAGGCAATCTCCACCGCTGCGCGGCCCACCTGATACGCCTCCTCTATGTCGACGGCTGAGGCGGAGAGCGAGGTCCCGCGCTGCAGGACGCCGGGCACCTGCCCGGTCGCCTGGCCGCGGGCGGCAAAACCGTGATCGTTGAGGTAGTTGACGATTGTCTGTGCAACCGTGGAGCGGCTTGCCCCGTACTCGATGTGGCCAAAACCGTCGTGCCGCTCGCCGAGCGAGCCCACATTGAACCCTTCACTTGCCACCACCATGCACCGGCCGCTGCGTTTGAGCTCTTCATTCACGTTGTCAGCCAGCGACTCCAGCGTGTGCTCGGTCTCCGCAAGGTAGATCTGTAGCGGCATCCGCCGTTCGCAGTCCGCCAGCCGCGCGGCGGCCGGAATGAAGCCCGAGGTACGGCCCATCGCTTGCAGCACCGCAACCGGCTCAGAGACGCACATCCCGCGGTTCTCCTCATTGACGTTCTGGATCAGGCTCGCCCAGTAGCGTGCGCAGCTTCCGTAGCCGGGGGTGTGATCGATGATGGTACGCTCCTCATCGCCCAAGTCATTGTCTATGGTCTTGGGAACGCCCACGGCGATGAGGTCGTGGCTCTGCGCCTTCGCCAGGGCGGATACCTTGGCTGCGGTGTCCATTGAGTCGTTGCCGCCGATGTAGAAGAAGTAGCCGATGTCGTGGGCGCGGAACACATCGATGATCCGGGTGAAGTCCTCAGCCTGCTCCTCCTTGAGCTTGTATCGGCACGTGCCGATCACGCCGGCAGCCGGCGTCTTGCGCAGGAGCGAGATCTCATGGCGGTCCTGCGAGCCTACATCGATCAGCTCCTCGCGCAGCACGCCCTCTATCCCGTGGCGCGGTGCGTAGATGGCACCTATGTCGCTACGCCGGTCCAGACACGCCTCAATGACGCCCTGAAGCGAGGAGTTGATCACCGGCGACGGTCCGCCTGATTGCGCGACGAGTGCGTTTGGTTTCATGTGATGGAGTCTACTTCACCTAGGGTCCGTCCTGCTACCGGTGGCATCAATCCCGGCGTCAGAGGAGAGGATCTCAGTGACATCGTTATGCGCCATGACCGCCAGGTGCACTGCGTCCCGGGCGGAAATCCCGGGATGCGACTCAAGCAACTCCTTCGCTCGGCCAACTGCGTCACGCGTGACGTCATAGCAGGTGTCCGTAATCTCCTCCAGGAGTCGAAACGCCGGGGCAATCGCTTCCGTCTGCAAGAGCCCGCGGAGAAGGGCCTGCGCAAGATCCTTGGTGGGGTGCGGCCCCCCACCAGATACATGGGGATGTTGGAGTCAATGAAGACCACTGCCGTAGCCCTGCTCAATCTCACCGCCACATCTGGTCCGACCCCACCGGCCGTGGTACTATCCTTCGTGGGTCATGCGAACACGTTATCCACGGCCGTACCGGCCCCGGCGCCGCAGACACAGCCGCTCGCGCTCGACGCGGACCTACACGCTTGCGTATCTGCTTGAGCGCCAGCCAAAGACACTGCAACAAGACCCCACCTACCCCACCATGCTGCGGCACTTCCGGTCAAACCCACGGCTCCAGCAGCTGCTGATCAGTCGTCGGTGCTACAGCCTGCTCAACAACGCACGGGTTGCGCCTGAGAACCTCACGCACTTCTACCGGACGTACCGGCTTCCCGAAGACCCGTTCTTCCCGCTCTTCTTCGCCGCCAAGCGCGGCTACCTGATCCAGCGTGAGCGAGCGAAGACCGAGCGCCGCGCGTATATCCTCAGCCGCATGCGCGGCCTGCCGCCACGAACGCTCGCTATGGTCAAGTACCTTGGCTTTCTAGAGCGGTGCTACCACCCGGGGGCGCAGTCGCCGGTGTGGCAGCGTGAGCTCTTCCCCGGCTCAAAGCGGACGGCCGACCGGTACGCACGCATGGGCGGCGCCGGATGGCTCACCGTCTTCAGCCGGCACCTCCGCGCATTGCAGGACCGCTACGCCGCCCTCACGGACGTCATCGCGGACCGGGTACTCGCGGCGTATCTGTTGGAGCTGGACACGCTTCTGGACGTTGAGCATCTTCGCATCACGCGGCAGCCGCCGCACCGGCCGGACCGCGCGGAGGTCACCCGCGCCTACCGACGGCTCAGCCTCATCCACCACCCGGACCGCGGCGGCGATCACGTGCTGTTCATCCAGACCAAGTGGGCCCGGGATACTCTGATGGGAGACAAGGCGTAACGGATTGCGGGGGGGGGGAAGGCGGTCCGGGTTGCCCACCATTCGCCCATCCGTGCCACAAAAGGCACGTCCTACACAACGCTCGAGCAGAAGGGAGGTAGCTCAGCTTCTCAGTGAAGGATTCCGCTGACACGAATAGTCACTCGGCCCGTACGCAACCCCTGCCAAGGTGGGTCAATAGTCGAGCGATGGTAACAACAGAGTTGGTGATACGAGTCACCGACTCAGCACTCGACGGATTATACTTCTGCTATTGTACTTAGTGTATAATGAAGCAGTTCATCTTCGATCGGCTGGTCGATCGCGAGAACATCTTCAACCTCAAACGCGAACAACGACTCCTGGAGGACGGTGTCGCCCACAGAGACCGGCGTTCC
Organism: uncultured Spirochaetaceae bacterium; assembly: GCA_964437265.1. Taxonomy (GTDB): domain Bacteria; phylum Spirochaetota; class Spirochaetia; order DSM-27196; family SLST01; genus CAYTGY01. The sequence goes on from CAYTGY010000092.1 coordinate 5,622, forward strand.
AGGCCTCTCGCCGCAGGTGGGTACGCGTACGATTAGTCGCCGGATCTATCAGGGCTCCCCGCCCTCCTCCACCGGCCGTGCCATTTCGAACCCGCGCCGCTCGAGCGCACTGCCCAGGAGCTCGGAGACGAAGATGACCAGCGGTACGGATACCAGATAGCGGATCACGGTGAAGGGAACGCCCAGGAACGAGACTTCGAAGAGCGTCATGGGAATTCTGCAGACGCCCGAAAGTCCGATGTAGGAGAGTACGAGCCCCAGTCGCGCGCCTTTGTGCCGCAGCGCCGCGGCTACCGGGAACGAGACGTAGAGCCCGCCCACCGTCGTGCTCGCGAGCATCACCATCCAAAACCACTGCAGCAACCGGCTACCCCGCTCCCCCAGGTGCCGCTCGACCGCCTCGCGCGGGACCCAGACCTCAAACAGTCCGATCACGACGAAGGCCGCCGGGAGGATGAAGACCATCTCGCGCGCGAAGGCGAGGAAGTTCCGCCCGGCCTCAATGCCCACGGGTACGTCCAGGACGATCGCGGCCAGGACCGCCGCCGCGTAGAGACCCAGAAACGCAAGCAGCGCCGGCGACGGCCCGTTGCGCGTACCGCCGGTCATACCACCTCCCCAAAGTAGAGCCCGGTGACCACCGCCACCGCGATCGCCACGAGCAAGCTCAGCGCGTTTCGGATGATCGTCACGCGCGGTCCCAAGAACCGGCGCTCGATCGGGTACGTGAGCACCCCTACCATCATGAGCGACGTGGTGAACGCGGAGAGCGCCATGTAGGCGACGCCTCGGTCGAGGAGGATGCCTGCGAGCGGGAAGGCGATGAAGCCCGGCATGAGGGTGATCGATCCCACGAGCGCCCCGGCGAGCATCGCGAGCCAGGTGTTTTCACCGCCTAAGGAGCGCGCGATCGCCTCTTCGGGGACGAGCGTCAGCACGATCGAGACGGCCGCAAGCATGGTCAGGAACGACGGCAACAGGCCCAAGAGACGCTTGCCTGCGATCCGCAGCGCCCGGACGGTCTTGCTTCGGTCGGCGATGAGCGAGATGAGGAGCGCCGCGACCGCGACGCCGGTGATGATGATCGTGTCCATACTACTCCTGGTTACGGCGCCTCACTCTGCGCGGCAGCGAGCCGCTCGAGGGGCCCGCCTACCCGATCTGGATCATCCGCTCTACCGCACCAAGCGCACGCAGCCGCAGATCCTCATCCAGATCGACGACGTACCGCGTCTGTTCGAGCGCCGCGAGCGTGTCTTCGAGTGTGATCTCCTTCATGTGCGGACAGCGAACGCTGCAGAGCCGCAGCATCTCGCGGTTCGGGTTCTCGGCGGCGATGTTGTCGCCCATCGAGCACTCGGTCAGGAGCAGGTAGCGCGGCGCGGCGATCTCGCGAACGTAGCGTACCATCTCCGAGGTGCTCCCCGAGAAGTCGGAGGCGTCCACGACCTCCGGGCTGCACTCGGGGTGCGCGAGGACGACAACGTCCGGAAACTGCTTCCGAATGCTCTCGATGTCTTCCACCGTGAACTGCTCGTGGACCTCGCACCGGCCGTGCCAGCCGATCATCTCGTAGTCAATGCCCTCGTCGCCGGCGGACGCCGGTCGGGGCTGTTTGGTAGGAAAGATAATGCGCTTGCCGGTCTCGCGGGCGATGTTGCCGGCAAGGTACTCGTCCGGCAGGAAGATGACCCGGTCGGCGTCGAGGTGCTCCACTACCTTGGCCGCGTTGCCTGAGGTGCAGCAGATGTCGCTCTCCGCCTTCACGTCGGCGTAGGTGTTGACGTAGGTGACAACCGGCACCCCGGGGTACCGGCGGCGAAGCTCGCGCACGTCTTCAGCGGTGATGCTCTCCGCGAGCGAGCAGCCGGCCTTCGGCGAGGGGATGAGGACTGTTTTCTCTGGGTTGAGGATCTTTGCGGTTTCCGCCATGAAGCGGACCCCACAGAAGACGATGATCTCCTTGTCGGTTGCCGCCGCCTTCCGGCAAAGCTCAAGCGAGTCGCCGGTGAAGTCGGGAATCGAGTGGAAGAGCGCGGGCTCCATGTAGTTATGGCCCAAGATCACGGCGTTCCGTTCCTCTTTGAGGTCGATAATCCTCGCGGCGAGCTCCGCCTTATGACGGAGCTCGAAGTCGGGAACGACGTCGGCAAGCTTCTCACACATGCGCGCATAGAGCGCGTCGGTAGACGTATGCATCGTGGAAGAGCCTACCGCCCTCGATTGTCTCGGTCAAGTTTCTGTCGTACGATGCACCATGCAACCAGCCGACTACAATGATCTGATCCACACGGCGCTCGCCGAGGATCTCGGCTCGAGCGGTGACGTGACCTCGCAGGCGCTCTTTGACGACGAGACACTCGTCGCTCGCCTCATGTGCAAGGCGCACGGCGTCCTCGCCGGAGCCGAAGTGTTCGCAGCCGTCTTCCATGCGGTTGACGCCAAGACCACCGTCGATCTGCACCAGGACGACGCCCGGCTGCTCGAGCCGGGCACCCACGTGGCAACCGTACGCGGCGTCGCGACCGCGGTGCTGTCCGGTGAACGGGTCGCGATCAACATTCTCTCGTTCCTCTCAGGGATCGCCACCACGACCCGCCGATTCGTTGACGAAGCGAAGCGCGGCGGTAGCGCGACGATCCTCGATACCCGCAAGACCCTTCCCGGCTATCGCGTGCTTTCAAAGTACGCGGTTCGAGTGGGCGGCGGAACGAATCACCGGATGGGACTTCACGACATGGTGCTGTTGAAGGACAACCACGTCGACCGCGCTGGGTCGATCACGCGCGCGGTGACTGCCGTCCGTCAACGCTGGGGTGATCGCTACCGGATCGAAGTAGAGTGCCGGACAATCGATGACGTCCGGGAGGCGCGCTCGACCGGCGTGCACGTGATCATGCTCGACAACATGTCGATCGACCGGACGCGCGAGGCGGTGGCAATCTGCGCGGGCACGCCGCAGATCGAGGCCTCCGGGAACATGGATCTCTCGCGGGTCTGTGAGGTGAGCGCGGCCGGCGTGGACTTCATCTCAGTGGGTCGGCTCACACACTCGGTTGAGGCGCTCGATTTCTCGCTCACGATCGCACCCGGGGAGCGGCCGCGATGAGCGCCGCCGGGAAGCGCGAGGAGTTCGACCTCATCATCATTGGCGCCGGCATCGCCGGGCAGAGCGCGGCGATCACCGCGGCTGAGGCGGGTCTACGTATCGCGATACTGTCCAAGGAAGACGACGCGTTCGAATCGAACACCCGCTGGGCGCAGGGAGGAATCGTCGGCCCAAGCGCAGAAGACTCGCCCGAGCTCCTCGCACGGGATATTCGCTACGCAGGAGCAGGGGTGAACTTCTTGGAGGCTGTCGCTCTCCTCGTCTCGGAAGGGCCTGCGCTCGTCGATCGTTTTCTCGCCCAAGAGATCGGGGTGCCGTTCACCACCGACGAGTCCGGACGCCCGGCGCTCACGCGCGAGGCGGCGCACTCGGTCCGGCGGGTCTACTACTCGGGGGATACTACCGGCGCGGCGATCCAGCGCTCGCTCCTCGACCGCCTGATGCGGACGCCCGGGGTCACGCTCTTCACCGGGCACACCGCGATCGACCTGATCACGAACACCCACAACTCGACCGATCCGCAGGAGCGCTACCGGCCGACCCGCGTAGTCGGCGTCTACGCGCTTCGCGAGGCGCAGGCGGATGTGGTCTCCTTCTTCGCGCCGTCCGTGCTCCTCGCCTCCGGCGGCGTGGGGAACCTCTTCCGCCACACGTCCAACCCGAAGGGCGCAACCGCCGACGGGGTCGCGATGGCACACCGCATTGGCGCCGATGTAGTTGACGCGGAGTACGTGCAGTTCCACCCGACCATCCTCTTTCACCGGGACTCGCACCGGTTCCTCATCACGGAGGCGCTTAGAGGCGAGGGAGCGAACCTCCTGAACCGCGCCGGCGAGCGTTTCATGCCCTCGTACCATGCCGACGCGGAGCTCGCACCACGCGATGAGGTCTCACGAGCGATCTATCGCGAAATGGAGCGCGAGGACTCGGACTACGTGCTTCTCGACGCCTCCGGAATCACGACGGTGGACGTCGCTGCGCGGTTCCCGGAGATCAACGCACACTGCCGATCGCTCGGGATCGACATCCGATCCGGGCCGATCCCGGTCGTTCCAGCGGCACACTACTCCTGCGGCGGGGTCAAGGTTGACCTTGACGGTTGGACGACCATCGAGGGACTGCTCGCCGCCGGCGAGGCTGCGTGCACCGGAGTTCACGGCGCCAACCGTCTCGCATCGATCTCGCTCATGGAGGCGCTCCTCTGGGGCGTCCGGTGCGGACGTGCCGCGGCACGGCGGCGTGAGGCGACCCCCGGCTTCGCGGCCAAGAAGCTCCTCGCGACAATCCCGGACTGGATCGATCCCGTCGTCACTGAGGAGTTCGATCCGGTACTCGTGAAGCAGGATCTCCGGACAATCCAGTCCACTATGTGGAACTACGCCGGCATCATCCGCAGCCGCAAACGGCTGGCCCGCGCGCTTGCAGACCTGGACTACCTGAGTCATCGCGTGGAGCAATTCTACCGCAGCGCGATCCTGACGCGTCAGATCGTTGAACTGCGCAACGCCGTGGTCTCCGCGCTGGTGATCGTCCGCTCGGCGATCGCGAATCCCCGGTCAATCGGGTGTCACTGGGTGGAGTGAATCTCTCGCTTCCAGGCGAAGACGGGGGTGCCGGGCGGAGGATAGTGGGATCGCGGACGGTACCGCAGGAGCCGTCCCTCATCTGCTCGTTGGACCACGTGGGGAACATCTCAACGGAGACGACAACGCGGGTCCGCTATACAGCCTTCACTTCAACCCGCAGGTCGAGATCCTTCTCGATGGTGTGCAACAGCGTGGAGAGGTTCTGAGTCGTCGGATTACCTCGACTGCTGAGCATCCGATGGAGACCCTTCTCGTCGAAGCCGGTCTGCTCAGATAGCGTCTTGAACGATATGTGAGCATGGACCAGATCGCGCAGTATGGACAGCGCAGTCTGCTTGTCGCCTTCGACAAATGCGGCAATCGCCTCCGAGAACAAGGCGGCAGTGAACTCACGATCGGCTCGCAGACGTTCAACAACGGTCTCTCGATATTCTCTGGTCAATGCCAT
>CAYTGY010000093.1:0-10721 GCA_964437265.1 uncultured Spirochaetaceae bacterium
ACGGTGCGGTTTGACGGGGATGTGTTTCAATCCACGCCCCCGCGCGGGGGGCGACACGACCTATGGGACGGTGCGGTTTGACGGGGATGTGTTTCAATCCACGCCCCCGCGCGGGGGGCGACTTAGGAGACGTTAAATGGTTCTCCAGAAAGCAATTGTGATGCGGGTTATGCGAACCGTCAGGTTCGGGGCAACCATCCGGCCCTCTCCTTCGCTCTTGCTGTCAAAGATCATTCTACCATAAGCAGTTGGCACCGTTGCGAACCCCGCGTCTTTCCATGACCCATTGAGGTTCGCGCAGACACATGCAGTGACAATAGCCGTCCCTGACAAGTCTTTCGCAAACCGACTACACCACCAGGGGTCCTTCCGTATCGATCGACGGCTTAGCTCCTACGTGCTCCACCTTGCGGCTGTAATTGGCGCCAAGATAGTAGTACCGCAGGCTGTCCGTACGGGTATCAATGATGCCCTCGAGTTTGCTCTTCACGCGAGTCCACTGAGCCGGGTCCACAATGCACTCGAACACCGACAACTGAACGCGTTGCCCGTGGTTCTGACACTCCCTGGCTACTTGCCGGAGTCGCCTCTTTCCGCCCTCAGATGTGACCGCCACATCGTAGCTCACAAGAACCATCATTGCTCACCTCCAGAAGAACGGGGGATAGCCGTTGATATCGCCGCGCACATGTCGGGCAAGCAGGTTGGCCTGTACGAAGAACACTATCCCTATTGGTATCCTCTCCTCGATGTACGGATGATAAACCTCTGTCTGCTTGCGGGTCTGATAATCGGTCAGGAGTGTCCTTCTCGTCTCCTCGTCCATGACCACAGCACCGTTCTCAGCTCGCTTGAATCCTTTCGCGGACACCTGACGACGGTTGATCAAGGAGAGCACCAACCGGTCGGCTATCACGGGACGAAACTCCTCCATGAGATCGAGCGACAGACCTGGTCTGCCAGGTCTATCGCGATGAAGGAAGCCAACGGCCGGGTCAAGGCCCACAGTCTCGAGCGCAGAGCGCACGTCGTGTGCAAGCAAGGTGTAGGTGAAGGACAGGAGTGCGTTGACCTCGTCAAGCGGCGGACGCCGGCTGCGGTGGCTAAACTGGAAGTCGTTCCTCTGGTCAACGATGAGATGGTTGAAGACGCTGAAGTAGTGTGCAGCTGCGATCCCCTCAAGTCCGCGAATCTCGTCAACGCTGCCTGCCCCCGAGACCCGTCTCAGGTACACACCCATCTGCGCGACCGCTCGTTCGAGCGCATCCCCGTCCACCTTGGCGCGATGATCGCGCAGCGTTCGGTTGACGGTCAACCGGCAGTTGGCAATCTTCGCAGAAACGACGTTGACCGCCACATCACGGGAGACTTCAGGATCGTCAGCCTTGCGATACTGGGTGCGACGCAGCAGAACATTTCCGGTCACCGGCCCGCGAACCGCGGCGAGAAAGCGACCGTACTCCGTCAGGAATGATACGCTAACATCGCGCTCCGCACAGAAACCGAGGAGGAACGGCGAGCATAGGACATTGCCGAAACAGACCACCCCACCAAGTGCGTGAATCGGGAGTTGGAGTGCCTTCCGGTTGTCCTGCTCAACGACGAGCGTCTCTCCCTCCTTCCTGAGATAGCTACCCTGCGTGCTCACGTAGAGCGTGTTGAGAAGCTTTCGCACTAAGACTCCTCGCCAAGAGCGGCTGTGAGCTCGCCTGCGACGAACTGCCTCACGTTCTTTCCTCCACGGTTCAGCGCACGTGGCATGCACCGATCATGGAGTGAACAGCAGTCGCACTTCTTCTTCTCGTAAACGGCCGCCGGGGTAGCAAGCGAGATTAGTAGTTCTCTGACCCTGGCGATTACCTGTCTGGTCGTCGATCGAAGCTCGGCCGCGAACTCGATGCTGGATCGGCGATGTTCCTGAAGGTAGTAGAACTGCCCCTCAGGAACGCTCTCGCCGAACATCTCCTCCAAACACAACGCCTGAGCGCAGAGTTGAACCCGGTCCACGTCGCTTTCTTTCGTCCTGCCGCGCTTGAACTCAACCGGCCTGATCAACTCGTAGTCCCCGTAACTGCTCTTTTGGAACTCCACCACATCCGCCTTTCCAATCAGGCCGTACGCGAGGGAACGAATCGCCATGCCGTATTCGGTCTTCCGATGCCGACGCGACTCGTGGTGCTCCACATCAATCCGTTCGTGGAGCACCCGGCCTTCGGCGGTGAATCGGTTCTCCCCCCACAGGCCCTCCGTGTGGATCAGCGAACACTGGCGCTCGCAGAACAGTGCATGCTGTAGTGCGGAAATCGGGATGAGCTCGTCTTCTGTGTACGTCTGCATCGTCGCCTCACCGCGGGTTTCCCGCCGAGTCTAGACAGCAATGACCGTCTTGAACTCGGTAAGTTCCTTGCCGTCAAGTGTGACTCTGAAATCTGAAAAGTCCCGGGCGGGCTTTCCCGTATCTGTCGAGCGCGCCACCTTCACGCGGTCAAAGAGATCCTGGGCGGCGGCATTGCCCATCGCCGAGGAGTGCTCGAACACCACCAGTCGGCGGGAACTCATGAGCCCTCTCGCGGCAGACCGGTCATGCTCAAACATGTATTGAAGCGCCTCCCAGAATAGCTCAAGATCCTCGCTGGAGAAGCCAGTCTGCTTCGCAAGCGGAGCAGAGACGAAGCCGTGGGTCCGGTAGAGACCGTAGGGAACGGTAAACTTGCGGCCCATCGTCTTCTCCTTCTCCAGATCGCGTTCATTCGTGACGGCCATGCGAGTTATGCTATGTTCAAGAGAAACAACCGGTTCAACCGAACGAGCAAAGACCAGTTGAATTGGCCCGCGAACTTGTCCCGCATTGACCTCCGTCGTCATGACAGCACCAAAGGTGCGGATGTCGTAGAAATTGGTACACATCCAGCGTGTAAGATCTCGTGCCTTGGCTTCATCCTTCGGGAGTTTCTTCGACTCTGGAGCGAGACTCAACGCCTTGTAGGCGCGCTCGTGCTGGCTGTTCAGTACCGCCTTTTCCTTCACATAAATCTCGTGGGGCGGCTGCTCGCCCTTGAGAAGACCAACGTAGTTCCGCACCTTCCGCTTCAGACACACGTCGGTCACGAGGCCATGTCCGGTCTCTGCATCAACACGCGGAAGGTTCCCTGCATCCGGATCGCCGTTTGGGTTGCCGTCATTGACGTCAAAGAAGAACACGAAGTCGTAGCGTTTGTTCAGATCCATTCTCATCTCCTCCTATATGTGCTTGTCTTCACTTCTCGTGTAAAACGCCTGTCGTTGGTGGTAGTAGCCGACCGCAAACCGCCCTTGCTCGTGAAGGTCGAGGTGGGGCGGAAAGTCGTCAAAGTGTCCGACGATCTCACCGAATAGACGCTCGAGATTCACCACACGCCCCCGGTTCTCGATCTTTGCGAGCCAGTGGTTCTTCAGGCGCATCAACGTTCCAAAAACGGTCACCGGCGAGCTGCAACCGGCGCCGTAGTATCGCTCGCGGATCGTTGCGTTGATACCCGGATTACCCTCCTCCTGCGTCTTTTCGAGAGCGGCGAAGAGCCGCCCTAATTGGTAGCCGATCGACGGCTGTTCGGTGTCGAGTCCCATCGCTATCTCCTTCTGAGCTGCGTTTGGATGCGCACGTAGATACCGGTTCATGTAGGCCTTGATCAAAGCCGCACGGACCGGCTTGACTCTGTTCTCTGTATCGCTACGGATACGACGCAGCGCCAACTGTAGAAGCGTCTGCGGGTATGGTGTTCCGTCAAGGATCGCTCGCATGAAGTCTCCGGCCACGTTGGGCGGGATGTTCTTGTCCTTGTCCTGAGCGGCGACGTTCACAAGGAGCCGCCAAAGCGAGTAGAACTCCGGTTCTCTCGGTGGCTTCACGATACGCAGATCATCGAAGTGCCGGCGAATACGTGAGGCGAACTCTGCCACCGTACCCACTTGCCAGAATCGGACCGAAATTCGCGCCGCATTCGGCGAGAGGCCGAGGACGAAAAACTTCGTTTCTGCGGGATCATCGAGATATGATCCCGACATGGGCGACTCGAACAGATTCTTGATGTGTCGGCCCCCGGAATCGGGATCGTCCTTGGGCGGCTCATTGAAGAAGAAAGCGAAGCCAGACTCGAATTGTGTCCGCTTGGCCGACCAGAAGACGGTCGATGCATCGCCTATTCTCAGACGCTGAACCGAATCCCAGGACAGGAGGGCGTTGAGGGCGGTCGTATATGCGAATACCGCCGACTGGCCCACCGGTGCGTTTCTTCCTTGCTTCTTGCCGAACGATGTGAACGAATCAAGGTTGAACGAGACGATGTTCGCGCCTGACGTCTTTGCTCCGTGAACACCCTTTATCGCGGTGTGAAGATCGCAAATCCGGTCTGGACTCCCGGAGACCAAACACACACCGTTTGCTTGCGCCTCTCGACCACTTCCGCCAACCGCGTCCTGAACCTCGGGCGACTGGCAGTACAGCTGCCGATCTCCGTGGAATCGGAAGCTCACCAGGACATTGCCGGTGCAGATGTCGTTCCATGCGGGCGTTCTCGCGAGCGCACGCGGGTCCGTGTCGGACAGAAACCCGAGCAGCGCGTTCGTTCGATCCGTCGAAGGTAGCTCGGTCCGAATTCGCTCCACAAATGCCTTCTTCTGATCCGGAACCCGCGCTTCGAGCTTCTTGGCTTTTTCTGGGCTCAGTCCTGCGGTGCTCACCACGCCAAGCGCATACGCGGCGGTGTCCCAGAGCAAGTTCGCCGCAATGCCCGAGGTTTTCTTCACGCTCTGTGGCACCAGAAACCGCTTTCCCCGCTGCCTCCTCCCATCGCCTTCCCGGGTATCCTCTATTTGCATGAGTCTCCCCGTCCGGTCCAATACCACAATGAAGGGGATTTCCTTCCACTCCCACCCTTCCGGTGCTATCCCGCTCGCTGGGTCCGCCGCTTTCCGGTCGTAGTAGTCCTTGAGCGCCTGAAGTATCATCCTCGCACCTCCACCGCCGGGTCACGACGATCCGTGTTGACCACGCCGTGTTCCAGTCGGGCGCGGAAGAACTCGGGCTTCGGATCCAGAGGATTGTCGAAGTTCATGTCGTAGAGCATCCATCCAAGCTCATCGGTCTTGTCGATCGGATGAGGTGTTTCGGAGCCTTGCTCGACAAGCCTGAAGTGGCAGGCGAACTCACGACAGCCCAGGTAGGGATGGTGGAAGCACTGGCCCTTGCGCGCCCGGCGTCCGAACATCGCCGCGTACTTCGCCTCCGTCTCGTCGGAACGCGGCTCGTGACGCTCCGCATCATCGGCCCAATACTCGCGGCCTGAAGACCTGTCTACAGGCCTGTGCGCTGGTGGCACGAAATCGAACCAACCGTGAATGCGATAGCGGACATCGCGCAGGAGCAATCCGGCGCGTTGTTGACGGTGATCTTCAACATAGAAGCCCATCGGTTCTCCGCTCCCGCCTTTCATCTGCGCCCGAGATGGGCCGGTGAAGATCCGTCCCACTTCGTTCCTCCGTACCGAGATCCATTTGATAGGCTTGAGTACTTCGATCCGAGTGATGTGCCACTTCATGCCGGGTTTCCAGAGGATCGCCTCGAAGATTGCCCGGGCAGCCGAAGGCGTCATTACGTCGTAGCTGACGCGCTCTACTTTCATCTCGGGTCGCGTGAAGCAGGCGTAGTCCCCCCAGACCTCAAGACACCAGTCTTTCATTCTCCCTCCTTCTCTCAACAGATGAACTTATCCTCATCAGGCATCTCATCCAGCAAGAGTCCAACAGTCTCGTCATACTCCACCGGACAAGTCACGGCGAAGATGCCGGGCGTCGGCTCCTCCAAAGAGCCTCGGTTGTCCAAATCTGTGAACTGGTTGACGTAGACGTTGACGCCGTAGCGCTGGAGTCTTCTGAGCAGGTGACGTTCCGGCCCGCGGTTACGCAGCTCCGCAATAAGCTCTTCGCCCTCCCTGTAGGGTACGAGCACCGTCCGTAGCCTGGCATCGTCAACGATCTTGAAAGCCTCTGCGGCGCACCTGAACTGGATACCCAGATCAGCTGCGTCCGGGACGAGCAATCTGAGTATACCTACCTTGTCTAGATCGTTCGCCTTCCAGTAGATCTCTGAGAAGTAGGGCCGGAATGCCGCATGACCGATGGGGTCGGCGAGCCCTGCGTCGAGCAGACGAGTCGCCGTCTCGGCCGCCTTGCGGAGGATGCCTGCTGGGGCTTTTCGCGGGGGCACGAAGACAACGACTCTTCCGAGTCGGCCCTCGTCGGCGAGCCTACCCTCGCGGTTGCAGCGCCCTGCGGCCTGGGCTATTGAATCCAACCCGGCAAGCGCTCGGTACACAACTGGAAAATCGATATCCACCCCGGCCTCCACCAGCTGTGTACTAATCACTCGGACCGAACCGTGTTCCTTGAGCTTCTGCTTGATTTCGTGAATGAGATCGGTACGGTGTTGGGGGCACATCAGCGCCGATAGGTGGTAGGTTCCCTTGGGCATGAGGCGATGGAGTTCCCGGCAGCTTCTTCGATCGGAGACCACGCACAATACCCGCTCGGACGCCGCCAGCTCGTCGGCGATCTCTTGCCAGCTTCGTGGTGTCTTTGTGTCTACAGGCATGACCTCTACACGCCGAAGCTCCCGGTACAGCGCAGGCACATCGCGGACGATCTCGCGCACGCTTCCGTTTGGCAGTCCCGCGAAGCCGTCCCGAGCTTCCAGCGCAGGCTGGGTTGCCGTGCAGATCACGAACGTGACTCGGTAGTGGTCGACGAGAAGTCTCATGGTCTGCAGGATCGGTTGGAGCAGCTCCACCGGCAGAAGCTGCGCCTCGTCCAGGACCACAACGCTATTCGCGATGTTGTGCAGTTTCCGACATCTGCTGGGCTTCGCCGCGAACAGCGACTCGAAGAACTGCACCGACGTTGTGACAATAACAGGCGCGTCCCAGTTCTCGGCCGCAATACGCGACCGCGGGGTACATCCATCTTCGTCAAGGTTCGAGTGGTGTTCAACAACCTGGTCGCTGCCAACTGCTACACGGAACACATCGGCGTTCTGCTCAATGATGCTCGTGTACGGGATCACGTAGATCACACGAGATCTACCGTGATGAACCGCGTGCTCCAACGCAAAGGCCATGCTGGAAAGAGTCTTGCCGCCGCCGGTTGGCACCGTGAGAGAGAAGAAACCTGGCTCCAGCCAGGCTGCAACACGGCAATCAGCAAGGACGCGTTGCCGTGCGCGGTTGACCGGGCTGGCGGCGGCTCTCATGGCAGATGCTGCAAGCTCCGTTACGTGGGTATTGAAGCGTTCGAGCAGACTGGAAGGCGCGAGGTAGTTCCCTCGCAACTCGGCCCTTCCAACCTGCATGTACGCCTCAGTGTCCAAGAAGTCGGCATCAACGAGGCAGGAGAATAGCATCCGGATCCAGAGCGACATGTCCAGACTCCGGCGATCGAACTGCCATGGCGGGACAAGTGGACCGGACTTCGCAAGACGTTCTGCGTAATCGGATGGAATGTCACGCGACTCGTTCTGGTGCAGTCGATTCAGGAGCGACCGACGCGATCCGATCCAGTCGGGCAGACCCGCATGGTGGCCCGCTATACAGTAGGAAAGGATGCGTCCGGTTCGTGCACCCAAGACCTCCTCTGCCAATCGGGCGGCCGGGCTAGAATGATCAAGCTTCCCGGCGTTCGACTCCAAATGGGCGTCTTCGTCGTAGCCGCTCTTGGATCGGAGATACCGCTGCCATGCGGACGTAGCCTTGCCCGTGTCGTGGCCCAGGCCGCATACCTGTCCCCATGGGCCTGATCCGAACGTTGCGGCGAATGCCTCCGCCAGATTCGCCGTTCGGCTCAGATGATCGTCCAGCAGGTGCGGCGCAGACCAAGCGCCGTCCTGATCCATCCGCACGTGTGCCACCACCCGAGGGTCCGTCACGCGGTGTCTCCTCTCGAGTCCCTGTCCCGTATCGTCAGCACATGCTCGCGCGACGGGTGCGAACGCCGGAGTCCGCAGTCGCCATGGCAGATGTCCGGCTCCCAGTGCACGCCCGGTAATCCCATTGACAGATGCATCTGCCGCCAGGCTACCATGGACACACGACCTCCGTCGCCTCGGCACACGCCATGTGACAGCAACTCGTTCTCGCCTTCTTCCCAGAGCGCGAGGCTCACCGGGCTGTGGATCGGCGCCAATAACGGGCGACCGACCTTGAATTCGGCCGGCCAAACCGGGTCCAGCTACGCTCTGTCGCCCCTTGGAGAATGAACCACAGACTGAGGCAATACTGTCCGGGCCGATGCTAAGGATTTCGAACAGCACGGCCGAAGGCGCCATCAGCCCCGTCCACATCACCCCCTCACTCCCCCACCATCGTCACATTCTGCACCGGCTCAGGTCCGTACACCCACAAGAGCGACGGCCACCAGAGGAGGATGCCGCAGACCAGGTTGACCATCTTTACTTCCTTGTCCAGCGTGGTCATGATCTCCTGGTAGCCCTCCTTGCGGTACACAATGACCGGGTCCTCCCACACCGCGTTGCTCAGCTGTTCCGTGTGGGGCGTGGTGCCCACCAGCTGGTTGTCAATGTAGAGCTCCGTCCCCGGTTCGCTGCTGTTGAACCGGACCATCGTGTTGGTCACGCACCCAGAGAGCAGCACCACCAGCGCAAGCACCAGAAGCAGCAGTCGTTTCATCATCTCCTCCTATGCCGATGTAGGCACGCGTACTAATGCAACCGCCGTGCCATCCGGCGCGTGTTGCCGGGCGTGTTGCCCTGCTCGCCGCGGCAACTCGTTTGAGAGGAAGAACATAGGATGTTGACTGATGCTTGGAGGCCGGACGCGAGCGTGCCTACCTCGGCCCGGATCATGAAACTCCGGTTATGGAAGACGTAACGCCGGTTATCTCACCGGCATGTTCACGAGTAGCAGATAGGGTGAGACCGTGGCGCGCTCTGCACGCATCGTACCTGACTTCGAGAACCGGTCAACCCGCAACCGAATACACATCAACTCGATGTTATTCATCTCTACAAGTCGGGCTCACTCTTCAGTGTCGACCTCGAGGGTCAACTCCTGTTGTACCGGCTCTGGGTTCGCCGGAGCGGAGAGACGGTGCTCGGTACAGATCCGACACGTGCACGAAGGCGATGTGAAGTGCCGGACGCCGACTGCGGTCGTACCGCGTCGATCGGCTCGGTTGAACACGAGGTCGAACAGCTCGATTTCGCCGTTCTCGAGATAACGCCTCAATGCGTACGCACACAGGTCGGCAATCTGGACCATGGAAGTCAGCTCGCTATTCACGAACAGGGGTGTCTCTATGATGTTCTCCACTTTCGTCCACAACGTTCCGTTGGCATGAAACCGCTGCATCAACAGTGTGTGCCGCCGTGCTACGGTTTCATTGTTGTCGTGAATGAGGAGCCCAAAACGCCGATCGCTCGCATCTCCGGTGTTCGATAGATACTGCTCGAACCGCGACACAACTTGCTCAAAAGCCTGCTCGTCCACAGTCATCTTGCGCCGTCTCGGATCGAAGTGGATCTTGTCGATACACTCGGCGAATAGTCGCGTTGACCCCCAGTTGCTGACGCATCTTGCAAGGTCTTCGATGAACGCCTTCCTTTCCGCCAACGTGAGGTGTATGTACGAGCTTGTCTGTGCGAAGTTCTTCTTTGCTTGCCTGTAGCGCTTGGAGTTCCTCTGTCTTTGGAGGCGCAAGAGCTCTGCGTTCCGGAACTGCTGAACTGCCCGTCTCCTGTGTTCGTAGCCCAATGTCTCGAACCCCGGGATTCGATCTTGTTCTTGGTACTTCCTCAGAATCCACGCCGTGTGGATTTCCGCGTCCTGCAGACGATGCTGTCTCTTGATGTCGAAGATCGCTCTATCGGACGACCTCCAGTGCCAGATCGGCACCGAGAGCCCAGCCAATACGTAGTGCGACGTATTGCCGGGAGTATCTGCCGTGCCAGACTCATCTATGTAGCACAGGTACAAGCGGCTCTACTCCTGGGCAAAAAAAAGCGACTGGGGTTTAGGGCTGAAAGCCCTAGTTGAGACGCGTGGCGACTCTTCCCAGACGCAGCTCAAGTATACACCATCTATCGGCACACGTCAAAATCAGCCCAATCCCCGCGATGCTTGTGTTCATGACTCATGGTCCGCCGATCGTACCTGACCTCGACAACCGCCGGAACTGGCTGCCGTGCACCGCACCGAACGAGAAGAGCAACAGCCACGCGGAGATCGGCTTCCAGAACCGGCGTCGGCACTCAGCAGCGTCTCATTTCTGAACCATCGTCACATTCTGCACCGGCTCAGGTCCGTACACCCACAAGAGCGACGGCCACCAGAGGAGGATGCCGCAGACCAGGTTGACCATCTTTACTTCCTTGTCCAGCGTGGTCATAGGACTTCCTCCTATGCCGATGTAGGCACGCGTCCAAATGCAACCGCCGTGCCTACCTCGGCCCGGATAATGAAACTCCGGTTATGGAAGACGTAACGCCGGTTGCCTCACCGGCATGGTGGCGAGTAGCAGATAGGGTGAGACCGCGGCACGCTCTGCGGGATTCCTACAGCTTCTCGATCTCTTCCCGACTCAAACCGGTATAGCGCTCGATCTTCTGAAGCGGTTCGCCTGAGTCTTTCATTGTCCGGGCGACGGCGACAGCCCGGTGACGATCTCCGCGCTCGATG
>CAYTGY010000094.1:0-10555 GCA_964437265.1 uncultured Spirochaetaceae bacterium
GTCACCGGCAAGCTCGACGTGCGCGAGGCGGCTTCGCGGCTACCGGACGAGGCCGACGAGCCCGAACCGTACGACGAGATCGGCCCCGACGGCGACACCGACGAAACCAACGCTGATGAGGCGTCGGAGGAGTCCGAGGCATGACCGTCCCGGACCAGCCGAAGCTCTATCACATCGCGCATGTGGACAGGCTGCCGGGGATCGTGGCCGATGGGTGTCTCTGGAGCGATCGGGAGGTAGTGCGGCGAGCGCTTGAAGGCACCACGATCGGCATGAACACCATCAAGCAGCGGCGGCTTAACGAGCTTCGTCTGGCCAGCTATCTCGATCTGTTCGTGGGCGATTGCGTACCCTTCTACTTCTGCCCACGCTCCGTCATGCTGTACCTGATCTACCAGGGCAACCACCCCGAGTTGTCGTACCGGGGCGGACAGGAGCCGATCTTCCACTTGGAGGCCGACCTGCACGCAGTTGTGGCGTGGGCCGATTCACAACGTCGCCGGTGGGCGTTCACGTTGTCAAACGCGGGTGCACGCTATTTCGAGGACCGCAGCGAGCTCGATCGACTTGGCGAAATCGACTGGACCGCGGTCCACGCTACGGACTGGCGTCGGTACAAGGACGGGAAACAGGCGGAGTTCCTGCTGGAACTGAGCTTTCCCTGGCATCTGGTCGAAACGATCGGTGTTCTGTCACGTGCGACCTACGCCGCTGTTGTCAACGCGCTTCCCGCGGGCGGACACAGGCCGGCGGTCGAAGTTCGGCCGGAGTGGTACTATTGATGACGAATGAGGAGCCCTCGATGATCGAGTACGTCAGCGGCGACATCCTGAATAGCGAGGCGGAAGCCCTCGTCAACACCGTTAACTGCGTGGGTGTAATGGGGCGCGGCATCGCGCTGCAGTTCAAGAATGCCTTTCCGGAAAACTTCAAGGCGTACGCGGCTGCGTGCAGGCGCGAGCAGGTGCAGCCAGGTCGCATGTTCGTCTTCGAGACCGGGCAGCTCACGCCGCCCAAGTACATCATCAACTTCCCCACCAAACGGCATTGGCGCGGCAATAGCCGAGTTGAAGACATCGAGGCCGGTCTTGTGGCGCTGGTCGCAGAGATCCGCGCTCGGGGCATCCGTTCGGTCGCGCTGCCACCGCTTGGCAGTGGCTTGGGTGGTCTCGACTGGACGGCCGAAGTGCGTCCGCGGGTCGAGTCGGCGCTGCAATCGCTCGACGACGTACGGGTCATCGTGTACGAGCCCCACGGCGCGCCGGCGTCAGACTTTATGCGCCATCGGCGCGACTTGCCAAAGATGACCGCAGGCCGCGCCGCGCTAGTGGAGCTGATGCACCGCTATCTGTGCGGGTTGCTCGATCCCTTCATTACGTTGCTGGAAGTGCACAAGCTGATGTACTTTTTGCAGGAGGCAGGCGAGCCACTCAGGCTGCGATACAACGTTGCGCCGTACGGCCCCTACGCCGAGAATTTACGGCACGTGCTGCACGCGATCGAAGGGCACCTGATCGCGGGCTACGACGATGGTGGTGATGCCCCGGACAAGCCGTTGACGCTGGTGCCGGGTGCGGTCGAGGATGCGGCAGCATTCATCGCCAAGCATTCCGAGACACGCCGGCGCTTCGACCGTGTGGCTGCTCTGGTGGAAGGATTCGAATCGCCCTTCGGCCTAGAGCTCTTGTCCACGGTGCATTGGGTGATGCGAAACGAACCAGTGCGGACGCTGCCCGCCGTCGTTGCGCGAACCCACGCCTGGAACGAGCGAAAGCGGCGGTTCACACCGCGCCAGATCGGTATCGCGGCCGACGTGCTAACTCGGCAGGGCTGGGTAGAGCCCGTCTCCGATCGGGTGCCGGTGTGAGTCCCATGACCACCGACACCACCGAACGCGGTTTGGAGCGGCTGATCTGCACGGCGCTGACCGGCGCGCCCTGCGATCCGGGCGCCGGTCTATCCGGCGAGGTGAACGAACGCCCCGCCGCCTACGGTGCCAGCTGGATCTGTGGCGACTCGGCGGACTATGACCGTGAGTATTGCGTGGACCAGGTCCAGCTTGCGGCCTTCCTGCGCGCAACGCAGCCCGAGGCCGCCGAACTGCTGGCGCTCGATGAGGATGGACCGACGCGGCGCAAATTCTTGGCGCGACTGCAGGGCGAAATCACCAAGGGTGGCACCGTCGACGTGCTGCGCCACGGCGTCAAGCACGGGGCGGTCTCCCTCGACCTCTTCTACGGCACGCCGTCACCGGGCAACGCGAAGGCCGTCGACCGCTACGGCCGGAACCGCTTCAGCGTCACGCGCCAACTTCATTACAGCCGCGATGAGACGCAGCGCGCGCTGGACCTGGGCCTGTTCATCAACGGCCTGCCGGTGGCCACATTCGAGTTGAAGAACAGCCTCACCAAGCAGACCGTCGCTGACGCCGTCGAGCAGTATCAGCGCGACCGCGACCCGAGGGAGAAACTGTTCGAGTTCGGCCGCTGCGTGGCCCACTTCGCCTTGGACGAGCACGAGGTGCGCTTCTGCACGCACTTGAAGGGCAAGGCCTCGTGGTTCCTGCCGTTCAATCAGGGCTGGAACGACGGCGCGGGAAACCCGCCCAATCCGAATGGTCTCAAGACCGACTACCTGTGGAGGCGCGTCCTGACGCGCGACGGTCTGACCGACATCCTCGAGAACTACGCCCAGGTGGTGGAGGTCAAGGACGAGAAGATCGGCAAGAAGAGGGCGACCCAGATTTGGCCGCGATTCCACCAACTCGACGTGGTGCGAAGGCTCCTGGCCGACGCTGCCGCGCACGGCGCCGGCCGGCGCTACCTGATCCAGCACTCGGCCGGCAGCGGCAAGTCGAACTCCATCGCCTGGCTGGCGCACCAGTTGATCGGGCTCAGCAAGGACGACGCGCCGGTGTTCGACTCGATCCTCGTCGTCACCGACCGGCGCATCCTCGACCAGCAGATCAAGGATACCATCAAGCAGTTCGCGCAGGTGGGCGCCACCGTGGGGCACGCCGAGCGCTCCGGCGATCTGCGTAAGCTCATTGCCGAGGGGAAGAAGATCATCATCTCCACGGTGCAGAAGTTCCCGTTCATCCTCGACGAGATCGGCAGCGACCACCGCGGGCGTCGTTTCGCGATCGTGATCGACGAGGCGCACTCGAGCCAGGGCGGACGCACCTCCGCGGCCCTCTCGATGGCGCTCTCCGCGGCCGGCGCCGAGGACGACAACGAGACCACCGAGGACACCATCAACCGGCTGATGGAGGCGAAGAAGCTTCTCCCCAACGCCAGCTACTTCGCCTTCACCGCCACACCCAAGAACAAGACGCTGGAGATCTTCGGGCTCCCCGAGCCGCAGGCGGACGGCACCGTCAAGCACCGGCCATTCCATAGCTATACTATGAAGCAGGCGATCCAGGAGGGCTTCATCCTGGACGTGTTGCGGCACTACACGCCTGTGATGAGTTACTACAAGCTGATCAAGAAGGTGGATGCCGACCCTGAGTTCGACACCAAGCGGGCGAAGAAGAAACTGCGCCGGTTCGTAGAGAGCCACGACCACGCGATCCGCCTGAAGGCCGAGATCATGGTGGACCATTTTCACGAGCAGGTACTTCAACTTTCCAAGATCGGTGGCCAGGCGCGCGCGATGGTCGTCACAAGCGGCATCGAGCGCGCCATTCAGTACTACCACGCGATCCGCGATTACCTCGTGGAGCGGAGGAGCCCGTATCGGCTCATCGTTGCGTTCTCGGGTGAGCACGAGTACGGCGGCGCGAAGGTCACCGAAGCGTCGCTTAACGGTTTCCCGTCGAGCCAGATCGCGGACCAGATCCGGCAGGACCCGTACCGCTTCCTGGTCTGCGCGGACAAGTTCCAGACCGGCTACGACGAGCCACTGCTGCACACCATGTACGTTGACAAGATTCTCTCGGGCATCAAGGCCGTGCAGACGCTCTCGCGGCTCAACCGTGCACACCCCAAGAAGCACGACGTCTTCGTGCTCGACTTCATGAACGACGCCGACACCATCCAGGTCGCGTTCGGCGACTACTACCGCACCACAATCCTCGCCGCGGAGACCGACCCCAATAAGCTGCACGATCTGAAGGCCGCGCTCGACGGCCATCAGGTCTACGCCGACGCACAGATCGACCAACTCGTCGCGCTCTACCTGGGCGGTGCCGAGCGAGACACGCTCGACCCAATCCTTGACGCCTGTGTGGCGGATTACCGCGAGCACCTCGACGAGGACGGACAGGTGAACTTCAAGGGTACGGCCAAGGCCTTCCTGCGCGCGTACGGCTTCCTCTCCCAGGTCTTGCCCTACACCAACGCCGAGTGGGAGAAACTCTCGATCTTTCTCACCTTCCTCGTGCCCAAGTTGCCGGCGCCGGTCGAAGACGATCTCTCCAAGGGCATCCTCGAAGCGATCGATATGGACAGCTACCGAGTCGAGAAGCAGGCGGCCGTGAAGATCCAGCTCGCCGACGAGGACGCAGAGATAGAGCCCGTGCCGGCCACCGGCGGTGGAGGCCTGTCTGAGCTAGAGCTCGATCGGCTCTCGAGCATTCTCAAGACCTTCAACGACCAGTTCGGCAACATCCCGTGGAGCGATGCCGACCGCGTCCACAAGCTGATCACCGAGGACATCCCGAGTCGCGTGGCGGCCGACACGGCCTATCAGAACGCCAGGCAGAACTCCGACAAGCAGAACGCCCGGGTCGAGCACGACAAAGCGCTTGCGCGCGTGATGACCGCTGTGCTGAACGACGACACGGAGCTGTTCAGGCAATTCATGGACAACGATTCGTTCAAGCGCTGGCTCACAGATACGGTGTTCGGGCTGACGTACGAGACCGCCACGCGGGAGGCATAGCATCGGCGCGCAACCTCGTCGGCCTGCCCGGATCGATAGGAGACCCAGGATTCTTTTCTCTTCGCCGCCGCTCGCGAATGAGTTCATTGCAGCTACCTCTCAGTGATTCTTCGCCACCTTCCGGCCAGACGTCAATCGGCGCACTGATCCATTGCACGAGGCGCTCCTGCGTCAGCCCCCCTCACACCGGCAACGGCGGCTGCCAGTCGGTGCGCACCCCGCGGGCCTGAATCGTCGTCTGGAAGTCGCTCAGCAGTGCCGGAGTCTCGTGCACCTGCGCTGGCTCAACGCCGCGTTCCAGACAGAACGCCGCCAATGCGCCTGCCGCTTCACCGATGTTCCACTCGACCGGGTGCAGCCGATAGCAACCGTTGGTAATATGCGTGGTGCCGATGTTCTTGCACGCGGGCAGGAGGTTTCGCATCCTCACCGGGATCAGCGCGCCAAGCGGGATCTGAAACGGAACCGTAGAGCAGTCGATGTAGTTGTCTCCGCCGGTCGAGATATGCAGGTCTATGCGGTACTGTCCAATCCCCACACTGTCAGAAAACGGTTCGGCCAGTTTGCCGATTAGCTCAGGCGGCGTAGGCTCCTTCGGAATACGGGCGACTCCATAGCGCATCTCGGTCCCAACATGCGCCTCGGTAACGGTGAACCGTGCGCGGATTCGCCGCGACTCGCGGATGTACGGGTACTGCGCAAGGCCGTCATTGGTGCCCACCGCTGAGCCAAGCGGGTAGAGACCGGGGTAGCCCGTGTTGCCGGTGGTGTAATTGGGCGCATCGGTCTGAAGCCAATAGATGAGACATTGCGCCATCTCACGCGACTCGAGGAGCGCCCGCTCGCGCTCGGCGGGGTCATCGCTCATGAGGTCCGCCTCTATGTAGTCGTTCATTGGCCAGTTCCCCAACGTGGCCTCATGGGGCCGGTGCTCGCGGTCCCAATGCTGTGCGCTCACAATTTGCCGGTAGGCGAAGTAGCTCTGTCCCCTCGGCTCATCCACTCGCTCCAGCTCTTCCGGCAAGAGATAGTTGTTGCGCGGGGTGAGCGTCCACGGCGCGTGGTCGGTCCAGCTGAAGAGCGGGCCCGGCCACGCCGGGTTCACCTTTGGAACGTAGTCGCGCCAAAGCGCGTACCGCTCGGGCCGCGCTACGGTGTGGTCTGCTCCCGGAGCCGGGTCGTAGGCAAGCGCAAAGCACCAGGTGATCGCCTGGACGTTTCCCGGCTGGGCGGGGCCGGTCTTGGCGTGAAGCTCACCGGTATCTTCCCGGCTCTCCGCGCCAACAACGAACTCGCACCCGG
Source organism: uncultured Spirochaetaceae bacterium (assembly GCA_964437265.1). Classification (GTDB taxonomy): domain Bacteria; phylum Spirochaetota; class Spirochaetia; order DSM-27196; family SLST01; genus CAYTGY01. The sequence goes on from CAYTGY010000094.1 coordinate 6,187, forward strand.
TCATCGGCAGGAGGTCGCCCAGCTCGGTGGCGTCAAGGATGTACCGTGCGGTCACCGTGAGCTCAGGCTCGCCGCGCGTGGAGGAGAAGGTCACCGCGGTCACCCGGTCGTCGTGGGTCTGGGCCGATTGAGGCTCGGCGAAGCGAATAATCCGAAGCAGCCCGGCCGACTCAAAGCCGGCGAGCATCTGGGCGAGGACCGCATGCGCGACCTTAGGCTCGTGACAGATCCGCGAGACAAAGCCCCCGCCGGGATTGAGATGCTCATCTTGCCGCGCGGCGGCGGAGAGCGGGTAGTACGAGCGGTAGTAGCGGCGCACGCCTTCGCGGAACTGCTGGTAGGAGAGCGTCCCGCCGTGCATCTCAATCCACCGATTCTCATCAGGCGGAACCGCCTGGCTGGTGAGCTGGCCGCCGATCCACTCGCACGGCTCGGTCATGACCACCCGCCGTCCTTCGCGGCAGGCGGCGATGGCGGCCGCGCACCCGCCGGTCCCACCGCCGACGATCAGTACATCACAGGCGTATTCGTTTGGCATCAGGTTCTCCTAGGTGTTGTGTGGTGCCGGCGGATACCGGAATGCCGCCCGCGGTTACGCGTAGTCAACCCGCGTCCACTGATCAGGCTCGGCTCCGGCAAGCGCGTCGAGTAGCACCGTTGACTTCCGGCCCTCGAGCCCGTCACAGAGGAGCGGGGCGCCGTCGGTCAGATGCGTTACCACGTTCTGGATCAGTCCGGTGTGTGTGAACGGCAGTCCGCCGGTGTCCAGATACTCTATCCGGTCGCCGCGGAGCACCGTGAGCGCGCCGCGCTTGAGATCGCTGAGATGAATGCGCCCGTGCTCGCCGGTGATCAGCAGTGACTCCGGCATCCCGGTCTCAGTCCAGGTGTCGGCCATGGTAACCGTGACCGGCGCCGCCGGGCCCGTTCCCCCTCCGGTGCGTAGCTCGATCCGGCCGGCCGGCCGCTCGAACCGGTACCCCTCGCTTCCGCCTGAGACGATGCGGATCTCTGCAACATCGCCCAACAGGTAGTGCACCAGATCGAGCCGGTGGCTCGTGGGAAACTCGTTGTTGATGCTCATTGCGGTTACCGTACCAATCGCGTCCTCATCAAGGAGCGTCTTGATCCGGCGGATCGACGGGTACCCGCGGCGGTAGTACGCGACCGCGAGCGATCGTCCGGCGCGTCGGGCCGCGGTGATCATCGCAGTGCAATCGTCCTGGTTGAGCGCCATCGGTTTCTCCACCAACACGTGCTTGCCCGCCTCCAGTGCGGCGATGGTGTGCGTTGCATGGAGCGCGTGCGGGCTTGCCACATAGACCGCATCGATCTCCGGTGAGCTCAGCAGTTCCTCGAGCCGCGCAACATAGCGGCCCGCGTGCCGCCTGGTGAACGCCTCTCCGGCGGCAGCATCCCGGCGGTGCACCAGCTCCAACCGGGAGCCCTGCACCTGGTAGAGCGGCGGTCCGGACTTCCGTTCGCACACATCGCCTGCGCCGATGACGCCCCAGCGTACGTGGTTGCGTTCTGTACTCATCGTTCTCCCTCCATAGAGGCCGCCGCTATTCACGCGGTGGTCCGCTCACGGTCTCTGTACATCTGCCAAAAGAGGATCCATGGGTCCAGCAGGATCGCATCGTCATGACCCATTCCCGGCTCGATCACCTTGAAGACGAAGTGGCTGTGCTCGTAGGCGCCCACCGAGACCCCCGCACCGTCGGCGATATGCGTGCCGGCTGCGACCGGTCCTGCCTCCGGGTGCACGCCGATCACGTGGTGTACCTGGAGCACCCACGTGGAGCCGTCGGCCCACCGCATGACCCCACGCCAGCGGTTGTTGGCCGCGCCGTCGGCGACCGAGTCAAAGAGACCGTGCTCGTCTAGATTCACCGGCGCCCAGATTGGGGTGCCCGCCGGGTGATTGATGTCGAGCCCGCCGTGTGCGTCCGCCCCGGCGTAGGGTCCCATCCAACAGTCGCTGCCGGCGTAGGCGTCCTGGATTCGCAACCCGCCCTCGGGTAGCGGACACCACGCGTGAAGCAGCACCGGGCATATCCCCAGCCGTGCATCCTGGACCGCAAAGCGGGCGTGCTTTCGCGGCCTGCAGGCCCCGTGGTTTTCATTGAGGTAGCCAAAGAGCGCGTCAGCCGCGTCAAACCAGATCCGCAGCCCGGCGAGCTCCCAGGGCCGGTAGAAGCTCCGTTGGTTGCCCACCCATCGGACCAGCTCAACCGGCGTGCCGTCGATCTCGATTGTGCAGTGCATCCGGAGCACCATCTGCGCATCGTAGCGCGGCGTGAGTCGCTGCGGCGGCACCGATTCTATCGGCACGTCCGCGGGCGGCGGCTGGTACGGACGCGAGGTAGCGTCGATCATCGCGCGTGTGCGTACCAGTCGGATCGAGCGGACGGTGCCGTTGGTGAGGCGGAAGCGGCACTCGTCCCCGTGGTCGAGCTCGAAGGCGGTGAGCGTTGATCTGGCGTGCTTTTCAATAGTCATGTGGCTGCTCCGATGGAGGCCGCTGAAATCTCCTCCCAGGTCCCGAAGACCGTGTGTGCATTCTCCACGGTAGTGTGCTCCTCCCAGCTGAACTGGGCAATCACTCCGCCGGCCGGATCATACAGGTGCCGGGCAACGTGGCGGACGGCGTCCCGCACCTGGTCCACGGTGCCGTGCGGGAGGATCTGCTGCCGGTCGATCTCACCCCAGAAGGTGATCCGGCCTTTGTATTCGCGGCCAAGCTCCTCGATGCCCATGCAGAAGAGCTGTGAGTTGATTGCATCAACGCCAATCTCGATCAGGTCCGGATAGATCGCCGCAATTTGACCGTCCGAATGCATAAAGAGCTTCTTTCCCGCCGCCTGAGCAATGGCAGCGTACTCCGCATAGAGCGGCTTGAACACCCGCTGCCACATCTGTGGGTTGATCAGCAGCGCGTTCTGCGCTCCCCAGTCGTCCATGATCACCAGTGCGTCAACCTCGGTCCGCGCCTCGCCGCCACCCAAGATGAACCGGTCGTCGCCGTGGCAAAACGCATTCACCTGGTCTCTGTCCAGAATCAGCCGCTCCATGTCGCTCCAGGAACCGACGGCGTGTCTCCTCGCCATGCTCGATCCATGCGATCGGCAGATGCCACAGATCCCGCGGAGGACGGTCTGGGGTGCGGAACTCGAGTGCTCGGTACATGCGTTCTCTACCGGTCATGAAGTCTCCTCAACAAGAGAGTAGGAAGTCGATGGTGCGCTGGATGTCATCTGAGTCCTCAGGCGGCATGGCATGGTCACGGCCGGGGACTTCGATGAGCTCGGATCTGACACCGGCGGCGGAGAGCGCCCGGTGCATGAGCCGGCTCTGCTCGGGCGGCACCAGGTGGTCCTCCGCGCCGTGGACAAAGACGTGCGGCACACTCTGCCTCGAGACGTGGGCCACCGGGCTCAAGGCGCGCGCGGTTTCCGGATCTCCACCGGTGAGCGCGGTCACAATCCGTGTGACGTCTGCGCGCAGCCCCTCGCGGACGCCTTCGAGCGTGGCGTAGTGCTGGAGATCAAAAACACCACACCAGCACGCCGCCGCGTGTGGTGGCGGCACGTCGGAAGCCGGTCGCTCCGCCATCAACCGGTGTGCGGCCAGCGACGAGAGGTGGCCTCCGGCTGACACGCCCCAGGTGAACCATCGCTCGATGTCGCAGCCGTGTTCACCGGCGGTCCGGTGGGCCACGCGAATACCCGCAACGAGATCGGTCACCATATCCTCACCGCTGCCCTGGTGCGAAAATCGATACTGGAGTGAGGCCAGTGCAAGCCCGCGCTCGAGGATGCTCCGGTACGCCGGTGGCCGGTCGTTGTGACCGCCCTCCCACCCACCGCCGTGGATGTAGACAAGAAGTGGCGGCGCGCCGGAGCCCGCCGGATGATCCTCACCACGGGTCGGAACGTAGAGATCAAGCGTCAGGTCTCTGGTGCCGCCGTCGCGCACCGTGACGGTTGCCACCGGGACGTCTGCGATGATGTTGCTCTTCCAGGGCATGTGCTCTCCTTGTCGAGCCGTCGCTCGTTCACGCTCTGCGGTCCGGTTACCGGTCGTACCCCGCCGGTCGCCGCGTGAAATGCTCGCGCCAGCTCGCGTCGTCGAACTTCGCCGAACGATCGTAGGAATACACGCCGTTCTGTTCCTGCTCCACGTCGGTAAGCTGGGTGTAGCACCAGCCGGCGATGTGATTGAACCCGAGTAACGTCTCCACCAGCCCCCCGAGCCGCGCGAAAAACGCCTCCTTGGTACGCGGCGTCCCACCGTATCCCCATGCCTTGGTGTCGTCTCTGCGTCCTTCATTCGGGTCCGCGTCGATCTCACCGACCCACTTGATCCC
>CAYTGY010000095.1:0-10546 GCA_964437265.1 uncultured Spirochaetaceae bacterium
CAACGCTGCCGAACATACCTGCCAGGCGGCACGTTGGGGCGATCTCCGGGGCAATCTCCAGTATCCGGCCCAGGTTGGGAGCCGGTGCTATGGCAATGATGGTAACCGGTTCAGCGGAGGCTCTGATGATGTCGATTGCCGCCTGGATGCCGTCTTCATAGACCGGCCCGGGATAGTCGGAGAGTGCGTACCCGGAGACCCATGGCTTCTGGAACTCGGACGTCGCGCCCAACCGCAGACCCACGCCAACCGGAACATCGGCGCGTCCAGAGACCTCCAGGAACTTCGCCGCGAGTCGCGCGCGATAGACGGTGTCAGCCGTGTCCGTGAGCACCAGCTTGAGATCCAGCTCCGGGCACCGCAGCAGCATTGCCAGTGCCCACGTGTCGTCGATGTCACTGCCGATGTCGGTGTCCAGTATCACGGGGATTGGCATGGAGTCTCCTTGAGAAAAACTGTGCGCCAGCATGACGGTTTTGGGCGGGGTTGTTCAAGCCGAGGCGAACCGAATGCGCGCCCGGCACGTCGGTTCCGCGTCCCGCTCGCGGGTGATCTGCACCAGGTGCTCGCCGGTCGGACCGCCGTACTGGACGACGTGACGGTAGCGATCGGTCAGCAGCGTTTCTTGCAGGTAGTCGACGTCCAATCTGGCGATCGGGAGCAGCCCTTCGGCTGCCGCGGCTCCGGTGTGTGCCGCAATTGCATTCAGAACCCACGCAACGTACGCGGCGTTGTTCACGTGCCGGTACTGGTCTATGTCACCATAGCGCACCGGCAAAGCCTCACCACTGGTAGCCCGTGTCGTCTCCGCCGAGCTCTCCGGTGCGGGGGCCGGGACCTTCTCCATAGAAGCGGGAAACCGAGGGGCGGAGACGGTGATGTCGTCCAGTAGCCGTTGCGGCCGAAGCGGCCGTCCAGTGTCGCCGTCAACCACCAGCCATCCGGTCGCAACTCGGCCCAGCACCGATCCACCTCCGGCCCGGATCTCAAACTCGCGGAGGGCGAGTATCCGGTCGGTCCCCACCGGGTAGGTGCAGATAAAGAATTGGTCTCCCCAGCCAGGGTAACGCTCCATCTCCATCCGCAAGCGGGAGAGGACCCAGTACCGTCTGCCGCCGGTTCGATCCACATAGCCCTTTCCAAGGCTTGAGGCATGCAGCCACGCGACCTCCTGGAGCATACGGATCAGGGTGACCAACCCCAGTTGTCCCCGGGGCTCTACCTCATAGGAGCGGACCGTGAATGCCCGGGTAAGCTCGTCGTTCGTGTTGGTTTGTTCCATGGTTCATTCCGTTCGCGTTCCGGCCGCCCCGCTTGCCCGGCGCCGTTTCCACGCCCATCCTACAGCGAGTATTCCACCGCGAACCGCCAGCCTCTGCTGAGAAGCTCCAGTGGCGCCGACCCGTCTGCCGGCCGGGTATAGTCGTGACCGTAGCGCACCTTCCAGGTCCATGGCGCAGGGATCCGGAGACCGATGCCGGTCCGGAACCAGATGTGGTGAGCCGATGAGCCGATGGCAGCGGCGACCTGCTCGTTCACCGTTGGTGAAGGGGCGGTCTCTACGAGCGTGGCGGCGATGGGGTCTACCCAACTGCCGGTTGCGCCCTCAATCGTCAGGAAACGGGGAAGTCGTGCGGTAACGACAGTCTCCAGGTTCAGGTGGTACGGTCCAATAAACGCACCCCAGAAGTGCGGCACACGGTAGGTTGCCGCCACGAGCAGATCGATGCGCTGCTCCGAGTCGTTTGGTCTGCCCAGGTAGAGCGAAACCGCGCGGGTTGGTGCAAGCTCCACCGGATCCGCCTGTTCGCGAACTGCATGCCAGTCCCAGCCGTACCCCACGCCGAAGAGCCGGCGGCCCACCGCTCCTGCGGCAACCCGCTGGGTCAGCTCACGCTGGTTGCCGCCGCCGGCAAGCACCGTCACGCGACGGTCAAGACGTGTCATCAGCCAGACACCCGGGACAAACGCGACCTCGCCGGAAACAGAGAAGCCGGTCGGTCGCGAGGCGGTAAGCCCGTCACGGTGGTCAATCACCACAGCCGCCGTCTTGGCGGCGCGTATGTGTCCTCCTGGCTGGTGAAGGAGCGACCAGCGTATCCCTTCAGCCACCGCCTGTCTGCGGAGTTTGCGGCGCGCTTCGTCCGCCTGCCGCTCAAGGCGCGGATAGCGGATCTCGCGCACTACCTCCTCCACCATCCGGTCAGAGCGGTCCATCAACGTCCGGGCTGCAGTGATCTCAATCTGAGCCCGTTCGGCTACCAGCGGATCACGTTCCTCCACGGTGGAGCGAAGCTGGATGAGACGGTCAGCCACCGCAGCCAGCTCCGCGGATGTGGCCTCTAGCTCTCCGCGGATGGATTCCAGCTCTTCTCTTGGGATATCGAAGAACGGCGAACGCACCACGTAGCGCTCAACCACGGTTCGTGCGGCGTCAACTCGTTCTTCCAAGGCGCGAAGGGTTTCCACCGACTGCCGGACGCCCTGTTCGGCCTCCAGGTCTTGCTCTATGCGTTCTATTCGGGCCAGGCCGCCGGCAACCGACGTTTCCAGCGCATCTAGGCGGGTGCGAAGCGCTGCCAGGTTGGATCCGCTGCGGGTGAAGACGCTGTTGTCACCCAGCGGGGCAAGGATCACCCGGACCTCCTCCAGCACGCTCTGCGCTTCGCTATAGGCGCCGTAGGCATCCTGTGCGGAAAGCTGCGACTCCCGGTCCGCTCCCCGGCGCGTGGCCGCGTCCGCTTGCTGAAGGAGCCGCTCAGAGCGCTCCAGCAGTCCTACCGCAGCGCCCTCGTACGGGCCTTCAGTCAGGTTCACGGCGTTTCCGTCCACCCCCACACGGAGGCGTGCGGAGAATCCGTGATCCGTATCGCCGTCCACCACCAGCGAGTCCACGCTGACCGCCAACGGGTACTCGGAGAGCAGCATACGGGTGAATAGCTCGTCTTTGGCCAAGGTTTCCATCACGGCGGCGATGCCTCGTGCCTTCGCCTGCCGGACCGCCGCCTCCTCCGTTTCCGCGGAGGAGGCGGCTGCGGCGTAGTGCCATCCAATCCGAGTCGCCGGTTGGCTACAAAGACATTGCGCTCCTCCAACAAGAAAGAGCGCTACCAGAAACGTGACGGATAGCAGATGCCGTGTCATCTTCATGACCTCCGGCATCCATTGTAGTCATTTTGGAGAGCATTGCGAGGAAAAACCCGCGTTTGCTCGCTGTTCAGCTACGCTGTGCAGAATGTGATCGCCTTTTCCGCAGCAGACGTGGCGTCCGGTGCATAGGCGTCCGCACCAATGCTCTCGCAATAGTTGTCCGTGACGGGGGCGCCGCCCACCATGATCCTGACCGTGTCACGGATCCCGGCGGTTTTGGCCTGCTCCACCACGTTCTTCATCTCAGTCATGGTGGTGGTCAACAAGGCGGAGAGCGCAATCACCTGTGCGTTGTTCTCCTGGGCGGCCTGGACGAACTGCTCCGGTGACACGTCGGTTCCCAGGTCCACCACGTTCAAGCCCTTGCCCTCCATCATCATCTTGACCAGGTTCTTTCCAATGTCGTGGAGGTCTCCCTTGACCGTCCCAATAACCACGGTACCCGTTGCCTCTACGCCCTCATCTACCAGCAGCGGCCGAATGACGGCAATTCCGGCATTCATTGCCCGCGCGGCGATCAGGACCTCAGGCACGTAGATCTCATTGTTCTTGAAGCGTTCACCCACCACATTCATGCCGGGCATCAGCCCCTCTTGCAGAACCTGCCGTGCAGTGGAACCCTCATCCAACGCCTGCTGGACAAGTGCGGCGACTTCCTTGGCGCGTCCCTTCTGTAGCAACTCAGAGATCTCAGTCAACGTGCTCATGCGTACTCCTTAGAAAACGCATTATAGGCGAACAGTTGGAACCGGGTGAAGTCCCCTTACGCGAAAATCATCTCCTCAATGAAAAGATTCTGGAACTCAGCGGAACTCGAAAGCTCAATGTACCGACACCGGCGGACAATCTCGCCCGCTTCGGTCTGCAGAGACCGGTTGAGCAGGACGCTCGCCGCGCCGGCGCCGGCGGCGTTGCCCAGCGGGAAGATACGATCCAGCGGCAGCCGCGGCAGCAGCCCCACGCGGAGTGCGCCGGCAGGCCGCACGAATGTCCCAAATCCGCCGCTGAGATACACGCGTTCGATCTCATCTACCGCCCAACCGGCGGCCATGAGCAAGGTCTGGACGCCTGCGGCGATCGCGGCCTTAGCAAGTTGAACTTGGCGGATATCTCCTTGGGTGAGCCAGACGTTATCAGCCAACTGGAACGCCGCTTCTCCATCTATCTGCTGTTCACTCTCTAGCCGGCCGGTCTCATCTATCGCGCCGGCCTCCAGGAGCAGTGCAACGGCGTCAATGAGCCCGGAGCCGCAGATGCTTGCCGGCGGCTCATCACCGATGGTGGAGACGTGGGGCCGCTCAAGCGAGGAGCCGGCCGCTACCGCACTGATTGCACCGGGGATGCCCCCGGAACCGTTGCGGATGCTTGCCCCTTCAAACGCTGGGCCGGCTGCGGTGGAGCACGCGAGCAGCCCGTCCTGATTCCCAAGGACAATCTCGCCGTTGGTTCCAATGTCAATGAGGAGCGAGCGTTGATTAGAGTCGTGGAGCCGCGCTACTAGAAGATCGCTGATGATGTCCGCGCCAACATAGGCGGATATCCCGGGAAGGACTATCACCGGCGAATGCGGTTCAATGGTCAGCCCCACGTCCTCGGGCGCCGCGATGGTCAGTGCGGTGGTCTGCGGGATGAATGGTGCGCGGCCAATAGGGGCGGCATCCAGACCCAAGAAGAGATGGGTCATGGTGGTGTTCCCCACAAAGACTGCGACGGCAATGTGCTGCTGCGGGATTCCTGCTCGTTCCGCCAGCGTGGCGGAGAGCTCGCTGATCTGGCGTTGGATGACCGCCGGCAGCGGATGTCCCTCCTCCGCGGCCTGTATCCGGCTGAGAACATCCGCGCCATAACTCCCTTGCGCGTTTGACTGGGATACGGATGCAGCGACGGTGCCGCGGCCAAGGTCAATCAGGTAGGCGCCCAGCGTGGTGGTGCCAATATCCACCGCCAGTCCGTAGACCGTCTCCCACTCGTCTCCGGGCCTCAGGGCCACCAGCCGGCGGGTGGGTTCGCCGCCGGTTTCTCCCAGCAGGTGTGCCACCATCGCCTGATAGGTGCCGGCAGTCCCGGCGGGTGCTGCGGCGATCCCGCTTAGCGAGCGCAAGACCGGAAACGGAATGGTGATTGGCTCCAGCGCATCGCGCAGCCGCTGGTATACCGCTCGCTGGTCCTCAAGGGAGGCAGCGGTGAGCGATACCGTTTCCAGACTGACTACCGGCATCCCGCCTCGCTGAAGGCGCAGGGCGCCGCCCTTTGCCGCTGTGTCCGCCACTACTGCCGCCGCGCCGGGTGCGACCTCAACGGTGAGATCACCGGTTGGGAATGCCATGCAGGCCAGTCGTTTTCCGCTTCCGGGGCTGACAAAGCGATTCTCTGCCGCCGAACGGGGACCGGCAGCCGCCTCGTCGCTGACGGCAACCACGCATTTGCCGCACTTGCCTGCCCCGCCGCACGGGGCAGGCAGTTGGATGCCTGCTCGGCGCATGACGTCCAGTAGCGGCTCGCCGCCGGTTGTGGTGGCTGAAGCTGTTGTGCCACCCGCGTGGATGGTGATGGTGTGTGTCATGGTGTTACCGCTCCGCAAACGGGAGCATTGAGTTCAGTTCCGCTATGTGCTCCTGTTCGTAGGTGTTGACTCGGTCGATGTTCGTCTTCATTACCAGCTGCATCTTGGTGTCCGTAAACCGGTGGAGGCTCGGCGTGGACACGGCGCGGAACCCCCGTCGTATCTTGTGTGAGGACCCCATCCCGGGGTCAAACCACCGCGCGCCGTGGGTGATGGCCCACTCAATTGGTGTGTAGTAACACACATTGAAGTGCAGATTGTCAATGAATCGCTGGGCACCCCAGTACCGGCCAATGAGGCGCTCCCCCTTGTGCAGTAGGAGCGCCATTCCCACGGGAGAGCCGTGTGACTCCGCAACGCTGAAGAGCAGCCGCTGCGGGACGGTGTCCGGTAGCCGCAAGAAGAACTCCCGATTCAAGTAGCGCGCGGCCCACATGCCAAACTGGTCGTTCGTATTCGTGTAGTACTCAAACATCTTCTCGTAGTACTCCCGCGGCACCGAACCGCCGGGAGCGGCGAAGACACGGATCCCGTGCGAGTCCATGCGCGAGCGTTCTCGCCGGATATTGCGGCGCTGGTTCTTGTTGAACGCGGAGAGGTAGTCGTCAAAGCTCCGATAGCCCGGATTCTCCCACAGAAAGTGCTGATGCTGCCACCCGGTGAACTCCTCCGCGGAAACGATCTCCGCAAAATCCGGTTCCGGCCAAAGGATACTGAATCCGCCAAGGCGGTTGGTCCGGCAGAACCCGTAGGCCACCCCCAGCAGCGCTCGCACCGTCGCGTCATAGTCAACGGCCCCGTCAACCAGAAAGCGGTATCCAACGGCCGGGGTGAGAGGACTCATTCCCACCAACTTTGGGTAGTACCGCGCGCCGAGTTGCTCGGCAACTTCCGCCCACGCGTAGTCGAACACGAACTCGCCTACGCTGTGGGTCTTGATGTACATGGGTGCGGCTGCAATCAACCTGCCGTCCACCCGGAGGGTCAGATGGTTGGGGAGCCACCCGCTGCGTTTGCTAACGCAATCGGTGTCCTCCAGAAGATGAAGCCACTCCCAGTCGAGTAGCGGAGAATCGTACTGGTTGGCCAACGCGTTCCACTCGTCCTTGGGGATCTGAGCGATCGCGGAAACCCATTCGATGGTTCCGGTGTCAATACTCACGCAACCAAAATAACCATGCCGGTCGTTGACGGGATACACCCCATTGTCGGGCGGCGGCTGGGAGGGTATACTCCCATTCCCGTGAAGCGTAAGAGCATCTGTGTCCTGGAGCCCTCCTTGAGAAACGGACTCCAGGAGCTCATTTCCGCCAATTTCAAGCAGCCGGAGATTGACGAGTTGGGGCGTCTCGTGTTCCGCGAGTACGACAGCCACCGGATCGCCGGTGAGGATCGCCATATTACCATCTCCAGAAAGCGTGCGGCGTCGCTGCTTGTTGAGACTGCGGAAGAGCAGGAGAAGGTTGACGACCTGGTCAAGCTGATCGCGGAGCTTGACGGTGGGGTGTTGGCGGGCCATTCGGTCTCCGTGACCGGCATTGAGGCGTTTTTCAACGCGTTAGCGCGTACCGGTGTGCTCTACGATGCGGATCACCGACGGCTGTTCCGGAGCGAGGATGCCCTGGTGCAGCTGAAGAACTGGGGAAGCCTTCGCGACGGCCGCTCCTACCAGATGTCCGTCATGAGCGTGGACATTGTTGGTAACTCCGCGCTGGTCCGTACCCACGGACAGAAGGTCATGGAGAAGCTGTACTACGAGCTGTGGCAGTTTCTGAACCGCAAGCTCTCCGATTACGACGGACGCCTGTGGAACTGGGCCGGTGACGGAGGAATCTTGGCGTTCACGTTCGCGGACCACGTCAACCGTGCGGTCAAGTGCGCCATTGACATTCAGATCTCTGTTCCGCTCTTCAACATCAGCCCGGAGAACCCGCTCTCAGAGCCACTTGTGCTCCGCACCGCGATTGATACCGGTAAGATCCGCTTCTACCGTGAGACCGGAAAGATTGTCAGTGAGGTGATCAACTACGCCGCGCACCTGGAGAAGGAGGCCACGGAGCCGGGCACCATATCTCTTTCAGAGCGGGGGCGACGGTTGGTGGATCCCAAGATCCTGTCTATCTTCCGCAATGGTGGGGAGTTTGAGGGGATTTCCTACGTTGCCACCACGCAGCGCTTGGACGGCCTGTTCATGGCTCCTGAGGGGTGCGAAGAGCCTGACGGCACGCGACGGCGGCGGCGCAAGACCTCAGCGTGAGGGCGGTTTCACCACCACCACTAGGTCCGTGTGGGCGTCCAGCGAGATATCCCACCGTTGTGTTCCGGAGACCCCTTCGCCAACAGAGACATACGCCACGGATCCCGGATCCAGCGGGGCCGCCGTACCCAGGCTACGTAGATTCCGGGGGTGGGGACCGGTATGGGCCACGCCCAGCGAATCCACGTAGACGTAGTTGTACAGATTGATCGACCCCAGGCGATAGCGCACCCCGGCGTGCTCCGATTCATGCCACGCCCCCGTATTGTAGGCTCCGCGTAGCCCCCCGTCCGCCGTCTGGCCTGCTTCGGTGTCGGAGAGAAGCGAGCTCGCGGCCCACCCGCTGAGCGTCTCCCTGAACGATGAGCGGTGTGAGAGCGCCTTTAGGGCCTCGTCTACGGCTACCGCGTTGGTACGATCTGCCGCCATGATCGCCGCGGCGAACGCTGCGCCGCCGTATGCGCGGCTGAGATACGCCCCGTACGCGTAGGTTGCGGCGTACTTCGCAAGCAGCTCTTCCTGCTCGTCAGCGGAGCCCGTTGCCGTCTGCGGCCATTCGACGATTCCGGTCTCCATCCGGCCGACGAACGACGGGAGCCTGCCGGCCGTGTTCCTGTCCGGTCCGCTCCCGCCTCCCGGATAGGCCAGGGGGTCAACGCCGCGGGGCCCGTCAATACCCAGCTTGTCCGCAATGAGGTCCTCGGTAACCATGGACAGCAGTTCGTTGAACCACGTTTCAGATGTCCGCCCGTGGCGGATGAAGTTCTGATAGTAGTGGATCATGTGCTGAAACTCGTGCGCCAGCGTAGAGATGATAATCTGTGGCCAGCGGTCGGAGGAGGCCCAACTCCCGTCGGAGAGCTGCGCATACAGCGGCGCGTCTATGTAGAACATGAGCCGCTCATTGCTGGTAGAAATGGTAGATATGCCCGGGTCATCTGATGACGCAAGGACCAGATCCTTGGCCCAGAAGAACCCCGCGATCCCGCCCGAGGTCTCCTTGTCCTGCAGGACATCCAGGAGCAGAATATCCACGGTTCCGTCCACCTCCGCGTTCGCAATGAGATTGGTGTAGTCGTGCGGGCCATACGGCGCGCCGTAGATGGCGGTGACCCAGTCGTAGATATCGTCCTGTGCTCCTTGGCGCAGGAACGCGTCCGCCAGAACATCCACCTTGGTCTGCGTGACGTTGGAGGTGGCCGGCGAGGAATCAGACCACCATTCGTCGTGCACCCAGATACGGAGCGTCGTGGTTCCGTCACTCGCCACACGGCGGAGGGTGGCGTCTATCTCCGTGGCCCCCGTGGTCCACAAGTCCCCACCGGCCACATTGGGGAAGCCGCCAACATACTGCCAGAACACATCGGTGTCTCCCGGCCGCGTTCCGGTGGTGCGCGGAGCCGCGGCACTCCGCGGACGACCCTCCACCAACGGGAACGTCCCGCCGTTATTAAACGCCGTGATCCCCGGTGCGCCTATCGGCACCGGAATCGGTGCCGACGGCACCGGAGTTGGTGCCGTAGCGCCGGCTCGTGCGGTAGTCTCCGGCGCGAGCGTGGCGGTCACCCCGTTGACCGCCGGAGCTTGTGCGGTCTGAGAGGTGCTGTAGTTGACGAATGCGAAGTACACATCCGCACTCGACTCTCCCAGATTAAGCGTGTAGGTAAGCTCGCGTGAGCGATCTCTTCCTGCATCCACGTAGTACGCAGCCGGGGCCTCACCGTCAGCGGCGGTGCGAACGAATGGCCATGGACAACCGGTCAGGGCTACTGCCAGGGCAGTTGTAAGGGTCAGGAGCAGGGTGTTCCGGAGCCTGGGGTAAGGTTCCACACTGTTCAAGGTAGTCGGTTCCGCAACGGAAATCCACCGTGCCCACACTCGCCTAATGGCGGTTGACGCAACGGCAAAGGTAGGCTACGGTGCGGCTCATCACACAAGGAGAATCGGGAGTGCGTCGATAACGATCCGCGTCAAATGAGCGTCTATCTCACGTGGTGCCGTCCCAGGACGGCATGGTGAGCGTGATGGCATTACGCGGTCGTTCGACTGGGTCCCGGATGCTTCTTGCGGTGAAGCGATTGACCAGCACCCGTGGTGTGCTACCACCGTGCGTCGGTCTCGCTTCGCTTTACTGACCTCCGGGACCGTCGTTCCTGAAGATGGAGGTCACATGAACCAACTGCAATTCAGTCACATCGACTTCGAGTACGACGGCATTGCCGTGTTCGAGGACCTATCGTTTGCGGTAGACAGCGGCTGGACCGGCGTGGTGGGCGCCAACGGGTCCGGAAAATCCACGCTGCTACGCCTGGCAACCGGGCTTCTCGAGCCATCGGCCGGGCACGTCACGGCAGCAGTCGGCGCGCTTCTCTGCGAACAACGAACGGACGCCCCGCCGGCCGATCTCAGAGAGCTCTTGAGCGCCGCTGACGCGGATGCCGGGCGGCTTTGCTCGCTGTTGGGTATCCAACCCGAGTGGCCGGAGGAGTGGGGCAGGCTGAGTCATGGAGAGCGCAAACGCGCCCAGATTGGCGTGGCGTTGTGGCGCTCGCCGCCGGTGCTCGCCGTCGATGAGC
>CAYTGY010000096.1:0-2117 GCA_964437265.1 uncultured Spirochaetaceae bacterium
TAGTTGACGGCGAACAGGAGCCAGCGCTCGCCGGTTGGGCCAACGAAGTCACGCGGATTGCCGGACGCATGGTCCGGCACATCAACAATCGGTTCCGGTGTGGACCAGTGCTGCGCCTCCCGGCTGAACCGGCTACAGAGAACCACCGTATCCGGCGCGCCTTCGACGCTGCCGGCAAACCACACGCAGCAGAGGTCACCGTTGTGAAGCTCACAGATGGTTGACGAGTGCGATGACGGGTATCTGCGTGTGGGGTTGTTGACGAACCGGCTTGTGGGGCTCATGCATCCTCCCCACGGTGAGCACACGCCCATCTTGCGAGCTCACGTCCGATGGTCACCAGATCCTCGTCCGCGGCAAAGGGTAAGCACACACCAGACGGTCGTCGGACCTGTTCGATCCATTCCGGCGGGAACACCGCCGTTCCCAGCCGCGCGGCATTGAGCGCCGTGACCAGGGCGCACACCGTGTCCGCGTCACGACCAAAGTTCGCGGACATGATCAGGCCCTTCTTGAAATCGCCGTCCACGAGCTTGAGGAGCGCGTACACCTGCGGAATTGCTTCCGCCGCGGCCGAATGTTTGGGGGTCCAGAGCTCGGTATGGAGGGCGGCGTAGGTGTCGTACAGATCCCGAGAGGAGTCCAGAATATCGAAGGCCGCGCACATACGGCGACCGAGCCAGCCGTCGCCCGGGATACAGCGCCGACCGGCCGCTATCACCGCATCTACCGGCGCCCCGGTAAGGGCGACCGCCGTGCTCGCTGCGACCGCGCTCGCGGCCCAAACACCGTTTCCGGAGTGGCTCACCGATGCATCAATGGCGGCGAGCCGTGCCGCCTCCTCGGGTCGGCCAACGGCAACGATTCCGAACGGCACGGCGCGCATGGCGGCCCCGTCGTCATCGTTGAGGACATTGTCAATACCGGAGTACGGCGGCTCTATCCCGTGTTCAAGGTTCCACATTGCACCGTACAGCGGGATCCCGCCGCGCCGTTGCGCACCGCCGCGGTCGATCACCAGACGCCGCCAGGTGGCCGCGACGTGCTGTGCGGTGAACTCCCCCTCGTGGTCCAGAAAGGCACGCGCCGACAGAACGCAGAACTCGGTGTCGTCCGTGCTCCGTCCCTCCGGAAGCAGCTCGGTCACCAGCCCGCGCGCCGATCGCACCTCTTGATCACGGCCAAGGTCGCCCATGACGTCACCGACCCCAATGCCCACCATTGCAGCGACTGCGCGGTCCTCGAGCGTGTCACACTGCATCTCCTGCACTCCGTTCGGCGGCGTCATGTACGGTCCTCCCCGGTACCGGTAACGTTACCGGTACCGTTTACATTTGCGGGCAAAAATGGAACGAGTTTTAGGCTCGAATTCGGTCTACCTGTCATGTGCCGACCTCACTGAGTCGCGAACCACGAGTTGCGTTGAGAATACTCGCTCGCACCGCTCATCAACCTCGCCTCGCATCACCTCAAAGAGGAGGCGGGCGCCTTCCTGGCCAAGCCGAAACTTGTCTGTATCGATCGTCGTCATCGCCGGTATCAGCATCGCCGAGAGGTCAATGTTGTCATGCCCCACAACCGACACGTCATCGGGGATGGAAAGCCCGTGAGCGTGAATCGACTTGTATGCGCCGGCAGCCATCAAGTCATGTGTACAGAAGACCGCCGTTGGACGGACCGCGAGCGCGAGCAGGCGATCCATGCTCTCTATCCCGGACGCGTAGGTATGTGCTCCTGTCTGGACCAGCTCAGGCCGGTACTCAACATCAGCATCTTCCAACGCGTTCCGATACCCCTGAAGTCGTTCGTAGCCCGACTGCGTTTCCGTACCGGTTGTGATGTGGCCAATCACCGTATGCCCGCGTTCAAGCAGGTATCTGGTGGCCATATGGCCGGATTGAACGTTGTCGATTGAAACGGTGGGACCAGTGACGGTGGGCGTTTTCCGGTACATCTGAACAATTGGGAGCTGAGCATCCTTGAGGGACAGCACCTCCTCACGGGTGGCGCTATCAAACGATAGGATCGCCCCGTCCACCTGCTTGCTTTGGAGTAACTGAACGGTTTCCTGAACCATCTCGTCATGATTTGTGTCGAATAACATCACCGAGTACCCG
>CAYTGY010000096.1:2127-10412 GCA_964437265.1 uncultured Spirochaetaceae bacterium
GAAGCTCGGGCTACCGATATCAGGCACCATCATCGCGATCAGGCGGGACTTTCGATGGACCAAGCCACGCGCTGCCGCATTCGGTCTGTAGTTGAGCCGCTCGATGGTCCGGCGGACGGCCTCGGCCGTTTCTTCCCGCACGTCCGGCTTGCCGTTGAGAACACGAGAAACCGTGGCAACGGAGACGCCAACCTGCTCTGCAATGTCAACTATGGTAACACCCATACGCTTCAGGTTCCGAGTAGCGTAAACGCTACCGGGAACGTTTACAACACTACCACCGAATTCGGGAGTGCGCAAGAGAATTCGCCCACGCCGACCGCTGTATGCTGCTCGATGTCCGTCGCGCCCGCCTCGCAAGTCGGTGTATACTTCCGCGACGACAGCCCCGTGATCATGGGAGGTGCTCCATGGCGGTGAAGATTCCTGAGTTCATTCTCTCCGGGATGTTCGTAAAGGGAAGCCTGGCGCAAACTGCGTCAGGGTTCTGCTTCTGTCTCAAGAACACCTATGCGCCGGGAACCGTTGAAGGGTTTGGGTTGGAGGTGGACGGCAACGCGGTGCCTCCGTCGGATCTCTCCCTCAGGGTTGAGACCGACGCCGAGCCGCGCTCCGTTCCGACCATCACCGCGAATGAGCCGTATCCATTGCCGGTGGATACGCTGCTGGAGGTGAGCGTCAATCGGCCCCTTCCGGAAACCGGAGACCTCCGCCTCCACGTCACCACGCGTGAAGTGGGCGTACTCAGCTTCTCCGTCAGTACGGAGGACGCCGGGTCCAGAACGGAGCGATGGCCAAAGCGTGCCGTACTCAAACGCCTCTTTTCCCGGCCGCTCGCGGCGAGTGTGGTGATCGACGGCGACGATGAGATTGGAGAGATCAGCCCGGAGATCTACGGTCATTTTGTTGAGCACCTCGAGCGGTGCGTCTACGGCGGGATCTGGGACGACCGCGGAGAGCTCAACAATGACGTGGTTGCGCTGGTCCGGGAGATGGCGCCGCCGGTTATTCGGTATCCGGGCGGCAACTTTGCAAGCGACTATCACTGGGAAGAGGGAGTCGGCCCGCCTGAGCAACGCCCGGAGCACTATGACCGGGCGTGGCACGTCACGGACTCGAACCAGGTGGGAACGGATGAGTTCTTGCGCTTCTGTGCCGAGGTAGGCTCAGCGCCGTGCCTGGTGGTCAACGACGGGTCAGGCACACCTGATGAGGCCGCCCGCTGGGTAGAGTACTGCAACGGCTCGGTGGACACTCCCATGGGGGCACGTCGCGCAGCGAACGGTCACCCGGAGCCGTACGGTGTGCGTCTCTGGGGACTGGGGAACGAGGTGTGGGGTGAATGGCAGATTGGCCACACGGATGCGGAGAGCTACGTCAAACGCATCATTGCCTTTATTGACGCCATGCGGGCAGTCGACCCGGAGATCCGTCTGGTAGCCGTTGGGCTCGATCACCTTGAGAATGATCCGCGCAATGCGGCTGCGTGGAACGCGACGGTGCTGCGCGGCATCGGCGACCGAATCGACTACATCTCCTTCCACGTCTACCAGCCGTCGGAGGAGGGATACCGTCCGTACTACGATCCGGAGACGCTCTACCGGCAGATTGTGAGTGCGCCGCTTGATGTGGAGGCCGCGATCGGTCGCCTGCACGAACAGATCGTGGAGATCTGCGGTGAGGGATGTGTAAGTATCGCGCTTGATGAGTGGAATGTGAAGCTTCCACCGGCCAAGGGTGCGCGGACGATGCACGACCAGCAGTACACGATTCGCGATACGCTCTATGTGGCGGGGATGCTCAACGTCTTCCACCGCTCCTGCCGGGCGCTCCGGATGGCAAACCTGGCGATGCTGGTAAACGTGCTTCCGGCAATCGTGAAGCCCCAAGACGGCCCGGCTGCGTACACGCCGATTGCCTATCCGTTCATGCTGTATGCCACCATGGAGCGTTTGGCGCTTGCGTGTCGCATCTCAGGCGACGGGTTCGACGTTCCAAAACTCGGACTGAATATCGGTGAGAAGACGCAGGTCCCGTGGATAGATGTGACCGCCACCAGAAACGAAGACGGCAGCCGCGTGGCGGTGGCGCTGATCAATCGGCACCCCACTCGCCGGATGAAATGCCGGGTCAGCCTCACGGGTTTTCCTGAGCTCCGCACCGTCTCATGCCGACGGCTGCAGGGCAGCGCACCGCTTGCGCGGGACGCGCGGATTCGCGACGCGCAGATGCCACAAATGCGCGGAGAGGATATGATGCTCACACTTCCACCCGCCTCAGTGACGGTGGTGGCGTTGCACAAGGAGTAGATCGTGGAACAGAAACGATTGCCGGTCGGCACCAAGCTGGGGTACGGAGTATGCGATCTGGGCGGGAACCTCTACTTCACCGTGGTCGCCTTCTGGCTGCTCAACTACTTCACGGACACCGTGGGAATCTCCGCCGGGCTGACGGGGATCATCATCATGATCGGCAAAGTCTGGGACGCGGTGACCGATCCGCTGGTGGGCTTTCTGTCGGACCGGACCAAGAGCCGGTGGGGCAGACGCAGACCGTACCTGCTCTTTGGCGCTGTCCCGCTCTTTGGGGCAATGATTCTGATGTTCACCAACCCGAACATCGCCAACGCGCGGTGGGAGTTTGTCTGGGGCGTGGGCGTGTTCTGTCTGTTGTCCACCGTTTACACGGTGGTGAACATCCCCTACTCCTCACTGACCCCTGAGCTCACCAAGGACTTCCATGAGAAGACCAGCCTCAACGGCTACCGATTCGGCTTCGCCGTCTTGGGAACGTTGATCGGCGCTGGGGCGGCGCTACCCATTGTTGCCGCGTTTCCAACCAAAGACGCAGGCTTCTCAGTGATGGGCGGGATCTTCGGCGCGGTAATGATGATCACCGCGCTCATCACCTTCTTCTCAGTCCGTGAGCCCGCGCACGACCGGCAGGAGGTCCAGACCGGCTTTCTGGAATCGTACAAACATGTGCTTGGCAACAAACCGTTCCGCAGGATCCTCTTCACCTACGCCATGCACATTGTGGGCGTCACCGTGGTCAGCGGCATTCTGGTCTACTTCTTCAAGTACATCATAGGCAATGAGGAACAGACCACCATTGCGCTGCTGTTCCTGCTGGTCAGCGCCATGATCTTTATTCCGGTGAGCGTGATGGTATCAAAGCGAGTCGGCAAGAAGCGCACCTACCTGGTGGGTATGGCGATTGTCGCGGTGGTCGCGGTGGTCACGGCGTTCACCGGGGACGCCGGCGGCACCAGCTACACCTTCGCGCTCATGGTCATCGGCGGCGTGGGCCTGAGCACCACCTACGCCATTCCGTGGTCAATGATGCCGGACACTATTGAGTGGGAGTATGCTCGCTCCGGAAAACGCAACGAGGGCGCCTACTACGGGATGTGGACCTTCGTCTCCAAAATCGGCCAGGCGCTGGCGATTGCGGTCACCGGCTTTGTCCTCGATGTCTCACGCTACGTGCCGGACGTTGTCCAGGAGCCGTCGGCGATCTCAGGAATCCGCATCATCTTTGGGCCGGTCACGGCGGTAGCCTTTGTGATTGGCATTATCATCTTGTGGGGATATCCGATTGACGAAAAGAGCTACGACCAACTCCTCACCAAGATCGATGGCGAGTAGCATGCTGCCTTCGCGGATTGCGCTCATCACCATCTGGACGGACGTCGTGCCGCCGATGAAGCGCTTCTACCGGGAGATCCTGGGTTTCCCGGTGAAGAACGACCTTGGCGACTATGTGGAGTTCGAGAGCCCGGGTGTGCGATTCGCGATCTGCAAACGCGCCGTCATGGCGGGCCACAGCCCCGAGTTCACCAAGCCGGCAAACGGGCAGACGTTTGAGCTTGCGTTCCCGTGCGAAACGCCGGCAGCGGTGGACGCTGCGTATACCGAGCTCACGTCGCTCGGTGCGGCGGGCATAGCGCCCCCGCAAGACATGCCGTGGGGCCAGCGCACCGCGCTCTTCGCGGATCCGGACGGCAACATCCACGAGTTCTTTGCGGAGCTGAAGTGAGGCCGAAGACAGGAAACCGGCTCGTGATCGACGCTCCTACACCAACTGCGACAGCAGCGTGAGTGCCGGTACTTCAACGGGCATAGTCTCCACGAAGCAGTCGGCATCCACGTACTCGGCATCGAGAGCGACCTGGAACGCGTGCAGCGCTCCCACCTGCTGTTGGAAGTACGCGAGCGTAGGCGAGATCGCCCGGCCTCCGGTCGACTTCACCTCCACCAGGAACCAGGGGTTCTTGTTGCGGGTAATGAGAAAATCGACCTCGCGCTTCGCCTTGTCGCGCAAGTAGTACAAGCCAAACTCTCCCAATCCGATGTCTGTCCACCAATCCACGGCCTTCAACAGATGCGACGCCACGAAGTTCTCACGCCGCGCCCCGTCTGAAGCGACCATCGACCAATCCCAGAGAAATGCCTTTGGCTGCTTCCGCAATGATTTCGGGACGTTGGCATGCCAGGGCCGAACGGTAAAACAGAAGTAGAGCGCCTCGAGCGCCGCGACCCATCGCCTCGCGGTATCCACGGCGATGTTCGCATCCGCCGCGAGGTTCGAGTAGTTGACCAGCCCGCCTGCACGGTCGGCCAGAAGCTCACCAAGGACTTCAACCTGTCCGGCCTCCTGAATACGCGTCAGATCCCGAAGGTCTTCGCGGAAGAGCAACTCGGTTCGCATTCGCCGCCACTGGTTGTAGAAGCGGGTCTGTGCGCGAAGGAAGGGCTCAGGGTATCCGCCGAACCGAAGCAGATCTGAGAACGCGTTGCGGTCGATCCGTCGCGGAGGACGGATAGGATCGTCGGCGACGGTCTGTCGAGCAAGCTCACCCACGGACAACGGATGCATTCGGTAGAGGAAGTAGCGCCCCATGAGGCTGTCTCCACCTCTTCGGAAGTGGCTGAGCCGCGCGCTGCCGGTCACGACGGACCGTGTTTGCTCCGAGTAGACATCGAAGAAACCCTTCAGAAACGATCGCCAGGAGCGATACTTGTGGATCTCATCGAACACCACGTGGACCGGTGTTGACCGTAGCCCACCAAGGCCCAACTCCCACGCGACTGCGTCGGCACCCCGGGTGATTACGGCTCGGTCAGCCCCGCGGTCCCACGAGAGGTACACGTGGTCACCGGCACCGGCCCGCGCCGACGTGGTTTTCCCGACTTGCCGTGGCCCGCTGATCATAGCGATCTGTCGGTTCTGCTCCAGATGCTCACGTACGAGGGCATCGTAGGTTCGTTCCACAGCTCGTAGCGTATTCGGATCGTCACTTCACCGTCAAGACCGTTTAACGGTATATCGTAAGACGGTCCGGACCATTTTACGATATTCCATCATTCGGTCTCCGCTCACGGTGACGGCTGTGGAGGACAGCCGTCGCCACATCGAACGCAGAGAGAAAACCGCCCTGGATAATCAGGGCGGTGCCCCATTGATTGGTGCGCTCGTCGAACGGGCCCCACGCTATGAACGCGCCTGCGGTCATGTAGCCTACGTCGAGCCCGGCGTTGAAGAGGAAGATCTTCTTGAGCCGGTGTTGCGTGAATGCGCCGTTTCCCCACACCGGGCATTCGAGCGAAACGTGGCTGCCAGCGAAGCCGCTGGACATCCACATCATGGGGAGCAAGACGCCGGCTGGTGCACTATACTCGAGTGTGCGCATATGCACGAAGCACCCTTGCCCGACGTCGCGCCGGACCTGGCTGAAAAGGCGGATCTCGAGCGGTTCGGCTATGTGGTCCGGACGGTAGTCTCCGGCACGCAGGCAATTGAACGCGTCGCCGGAGAACAGATCGATCTCATCTTGATGGACATCGATCTAGGGCCGTCGGCCATGGACGGTACGGAGACCACGCGGCAGATCCTCGCGGATCACGACATCCCAATTGTGTTCCTGTCTTCTCACACCGAGCCCGAGTACATCGTACGGATATGTGGTGAAGGGAACCGCTGCAACGGCGTTGGTCGCGTCCATCAAGATGGCGTTCAGGCTGTCCGCCCTGAGACGGGTGCCGGCTGACAGCGAGGAAGCGGCGGACGGAATCCTGATTGGGACCGTGGAGGGGACCATCACGGATGCGAACCGGAGCATGTGTGAGCTCACCGGCTACTCGCAAAACGAGCTGCTGGGAAATACCATCGAGATGCTCTTTGAGCCGACCGAGCTCGCGACCAACGCCCGGAAGCACGGGTTCCGCGATCTTTCGGATCCGCGGTTTTCGGTACAGCAGTGAGCGGAACGGTTGGATTCGTGAGCTACCGGCACAAATGAAACTCGAACGTGGTATTCAGGATCCAGTAGTCGACATGGACGCGTTCGGCCTCGCCGTCGTAGTCGCCCACGTACCACTCGACGCCAAGCGAGGAGTAGGTCTCTTCCAGTGGATTGTAGACATCGTCCACGCGGGCGTCTCCGTAGTCGGTGTCGTTGGGGTCTGTGAGGTTGACGTGGATACGCGTAACGTGGGCCTGGACAATCTCCGGTGAAACCGGCTCATAGCGTTCCAGGTAGGGGTCGAACTGATACCAGTCGACGGTGATGTCCACAATGCGGTAGCCGTCCTCAACCCAGATTACAACCTCAGGAACAGAAACTTGGGGAACGCCGTCTTCGTAGAAGGGGCTGCTGAGCGTGAGCTGAAAGACCGCCAGGCGATCCATCTCCGCGGGAATGGGCGTGGTGCCGGTCCTCAGCTCCCAGAGCCCCGGCTCGAATGCATAGCCCTCGAGCGCACCGTAGTAGTTAAAGACTGCTGCCGAAATTGTGGAACCGAAGTCAAGCACCGCGGAGCTCAGGACGGTACTACAGCCCGAGCGTGCCGCCGACTCCCCGTGGTTCTACCGCCACGGTTCAACTACTCCGTTGCCGCGCCGCGGCGCTGGTGCGCGGTCCGGTATTGTTTCGGCGTCATTCCGGTCGCGTCCCGGAAGACCTTGTAGAAATGAGCGTTCTCAGGAAGCCCGCATTCGGTGATCACCCGTCTGACCGGATCGCTCGTCTGTGAAAGCCGATGCTTCACCGCATCGAGCCGCATGGTGAGGATGCGGCGAGGAAGCGACTCACCGGTCTCCTCGCGATAGACGCGACTCAGGTACTGCGCGTTGAGTTCCACGAGCTCGGCGAGCATCCCCAAGTGAAACGCAGGGTCGTACAGTCTGTCGGCGACGATGGAGTCAACCGTGGAGATAAGCTTGTCTCGTCTGCCCTCCCGGCTGTCATGGATGATGGCGGCGATCTCGTCAACCGCACTGTCGAACTCGCTTAACAACGTTTCTATGTCGGAGACACGATCGAGCTCTGAAAGAACGGCCGTGGGCTGGGAGAGCAGGTCGCTCGAGTTCACCTCAGGCTCAGTGTGTTCAATACCCTGCAACGCGGCGCGAATCTCGTGGACGAGCTTGTACGCCACCATGCTGAACACCGTGCGTCCGTACGGCTCGGTCGCACGAAGCATGGCCCCAATCGTTCGCTTCGCTTCTTCAGGCCGACCGTGCAGAAGCGAGTCGAGCATCTGCTTCTCCCGTGCCTCCGGATAAACGTAGTCCGACCGCGACTCCCTGGTCTCTGCGGTTACGAAGAGCTGCACCGGATCGAAGAACATACGATGCAGCACGTACTCAATGTCGCCGGAGAGACCGTGAATCTCCGCAAGATCATTCACGGATTGTGTGAGTCCGAACTGGCACTGCGACTGACGGGCAATAGGTCCTAGCTCGGCTCGATCCGACGGCGTGATCACGGTAGAGACGAGCGCCGGCGCGTGAATCAGCAGTACCACCACGTCACGTCGATGGTAGATCGACTCGACGACACGGCACGGCTGCGGTAACCAGCGCTCGACAAGGCTCTGGGCGTCGGCCCATCCAGACTCGTCCGGTGCAATGGTCGTGTTCGACTTGACGATCAGAAAGGCGAAATGGGCGCTCCGGTCCTGATCCAGGAGCATCTCAGATGCCGTCTGTCCGAGCGACGAGCTCGTCAGCCGCCGGCGTCCGTAGAGCATGTCCCCGACCAGCTTTTTCCGTGCCATTCCCGAGAGCTGCGTCGCCCGCGCGCGCAGCGAAGCAAGCGTCTCCTTCTGCTTCATGGCGAACAGCAGGAGCCGACGCCGGGAAGCCATCGAGAAGCCGAGTAGGAGCACGAGGGCCCCGACAACGAGCACGAGCGCGGTCAGACGCAAACTCCTCGGTAAGACCGTGATCTCCCGGTACGACTGTTCGCTCACGAAGACCCAACCCGTCTCTGCGGACCGCCA
>CAYTGY010000097.1:0-10331 GCA_964437265.1 uncultured Spirochaetaceae bacterium
CTAATTGCCTATCGGAAAAGCATTTACAACCCGGAGCAACCCTTGAAGGTGGGCTGGATGGTGACGCAGATAGATACCGTCTTGGATGATTTCATGTGTCTTGGAACCGAGCTGCTATTTCTGTCCGGTGATCCCGCTATTGACCTTGTCTCCCAGCCGTACCAGGCCCGAATACCGGCGTATGAGTTCTTGGCTCTCCAAGCCAGTCTCCAAATGGATCTCACCGTGTTGCCCGGTCTCACACTCACGCTGAGACCTGCATTGGAGGTGCGTCCAGGCAACACGAGCGTGAGTCTCGGTCTCGGGGCCGAGTACACGCTTGTGGTCGCTAGCTCGCCGAATAAGAAGCAGTGACACCGGCCCTATCATGAGGTTCCCATGATCACCAAATCCCACGCCTACCCCCGAGCCGGGCTCGCCGACCTTGCCGCCGACGTCCGGGCGTACGGTTACTACGGCGGCATCCGCCTGATCAAGGCCACCCTCAAACGCTTCCACGACTACTGCGTCGAAACCGGCGCCGACCTCCACGACCGCGTAGCCCAGGCCTACCAGGGCATCGTCTACATGGACTTCAACCGCGCCCACATGGAAGAGCACGGCTACGGCATCTACGCCCCCCTCGAGTACACCCACCTCCCCAACATCTACGTCGCCTTCAACACCACCCTCGCCGAAGGCACCGAAGTCGTCCACAACACCCTCCGCTACCGCTGGGACAACGGCGACCCAGCCGTCCACGACGCGATGGCCGGCTTCGCCGAACTGACCGACCGCTTCCGCGCCGCCCTCGAGGCCGGCGACCCCACCCAACTCGACACCATCATCAACGCCAACTTCGACCTCCGCCGCTCCATCATGAACCTCAACCCCCAACACATCGCGATGGTAGAAACCGCCCGCTCACTCGGCGCATCCGCCAAGTTCACCGGCAGCGGCGGCGCCATCATCGGCACCTACGCGGATGACGCGATGTTTGCCCGGCTCAAGGATGCCCTGCGAGCGGCCGGGATGACGGTGATTCGGCCTGAGATCGTGTAGCCGGCTCCACGAGCTCGGCGTCGAGCGGCTCGGACGGTATCAGGAGTGAGGTGGTTGACCAAATCCGTGCGTAGGCGCAACGTATGGAGATGAAGGAAGACTGTGTCTACAATTGACGAGCTCATCGCGGAGACTAAGGCGCTCCCCGAAGAGAAACTGGCTGAGGTTCTCGACTTCGCGCGCTTCCTGAAGGAACGTCAGACGAGCGCACCGGACGCACTCATGAGCGCCCAGGAGACAAGCCTCGAACATGCGTGGGACGACGAATACGACGAGGTCTGGGATAGTGCCGCGACGACGTGAAATCGTTCTGCTTCGGTTTCCGTTCTCGGACCCTTCCTCATCCAAGCGCCGTCCCGTCGTAGTGCTCACTGATGAAGACGAGCGCGGCGATTTCGCCTGTATTGCCGTAACATCGAATCCACATGCTCCGGACGGATGCGAGATCGCAGAGTCACTCCTGGAGTTCGGTACTCTTCCCAGACGGAGTTTTGCGCGAACCCGCAAGATCTACACTCTCCATCGCTCAATCGAAGCCGATCGCGTAGGCTCTCTCACCGAGGGGGCCTTCCGCGACATCATGGCGGCGGTCTGCAAGGATCTTGGGTGCGCCGCCGATGTCTTGAGCTCTGGGTGAGGTCGCGTTTCGAGGCGAGCACTGGACGGGACCCCACGGGTGAAGATCGACCCGCGTTACTTCCAGTCGGCCTGATGTAGAAGCTATGGAGAATCTATCTGCCAAGGTGTTTGTCGCCGGTCACCGCGGCCTTGTGGGCTCTGCGCTCATGTGTGCCCTTCAGGCCCGCCGCTCCATCATGAACCTCAGCCCCCAACACATCGCGATGGTAGAAACCGCCCGCTCACTCGGCGCCTCCGCCAAGTACACCGGAAGCGGCGGCGCCATCATCGGCACCTACTGGAAATGGCAACCCCTTTTGACCAGCTGACGGAAAACAAGACTGGCCAGGTAGCAGAGAAGAAAGCGCCCCGATAGCGTTGAGAATAGATCAACGATCAGAAGGCGGGCACCACACCGCGTTCCTCCTAACCCACGAATACCTTCGCTCGCTGGCCGGCCAAGCCCGCCGCGCTCGTTCGAACAGTACGCCTAGAGATACGGGTTCAAGCCCAACCAGAAACAGATCCGGAGCCATAACGACGAAAGGGAACGATGACGTTCAACCGGGGCCGGTTACATCTTGGCCTCCGGCCATGGTAGACTGATTCCCGCAGAGTGAGAGAAGGGTGACATGAAGACCTATACAGCCGTTATTGAACGAGATGGTGAGACGGGTTACTACGTGGGGTATGTGCCCGGCCTCGCCGGAGCCCACTCGCAGGGCGAGACGCTGGACGAACTGCGAGACAATCTACGCGAGGCGATCGAGCTGGTCATGGACGATGATAATCCACCGGAGTTGAGTGTCGAGTTCGTAGGCACCCAACAGATCGTGGTCGCGTAGGCGTGGGCAGCATACCGGTTCTCAGTCCTCAGGAAGTGATCGCAATCCTGTCTAGACTGGGCTTCGCGGAGGTGCGTCAACGCGGGTCGCACAAGCAGCTCAGGCATCCGGACGGTAAGATGACAACGGTGCCGTTTCACAAGGGTCGGGACATCTCACCCTCGCTTCTACGCAAGATTGCGTCGGACATCGACATGACCATCGACGAGTTCTTGAGGAACCGTTGAGTTGAAACCGGGGAGCGCCGCGCCCCGAGTCCCTGACGGATTGTATCATCTCGCCGCGCTCGATACGCACACCGCGTGGCCGGGGTAGCCACTCATGGGCACGTATGCTGATGAGCCCATGTTCACCCGGCTCCAGGACCCCTTGGGTGAAGCCGGCATAACCGTGATTCGGCCTGAGATTGTGTGAACGTTCTGACCCTGTCACCCACGAACATGGAGACCGCAAAGCCGTGATGCTGTCCTTCGGGGACTACCAAGACTTGCGCGATCTCCGCCAAACTGTTCGGGTCCGCTATCAGGAGCGCCCACACGCGACGTGGTGGTGCGTCGATCTGTACACGCACGAGCGTCTGCCTGTAGGATCAAGACATGACACGTGCCGTTGCCGTTCAGCGAATTCGGGCGCGACTCCCACGGATCCAAGAGCTTGGTGTTGAGCGACTCGCGCTTTTCGGGTCCGGTGCCCGCGATGTCGCGTGACGTCTCCAGCGCCTCACGGCGGAGTCCCAGACACGGAGTAATGGCCGCGGGAGAATCGCATAGAGCTGTTCCCACTGGAACTGGTGGAGATCTCCTCGCGAACGCTTGAGATGATGGATCGTTCAATCGAGAATCTTGACCAGGCGTCACCAGTCGCGCCGGACACGTACCGGAATCAAGGACACAGTGGATCGGCCCGTCCCGTACCAGATTCGTGATAGTGTAGGCACGGAGGAAGACCGGAAATGACTGAGAAGACCAGGAAGGCATTGTCAACCGTCACCAGGCGGCTCAAGACATTGCCGCGTCAGGAGGCGGTTGCACTTCTCGATCAGCACAGAGACGGCGAAGTGGCGCGTGCACTTCGCTACCACAAGAACCAGACCGGATCGACGGCGGATCCGCGATGAGTGCGTGTGGTGCTGTTGCCGGATGGCCGAACAGTTCACAATGCGTTCTTTGACCGCTCATATCGGGAGTAGCAGAATGACCATTCAATACTTTGCAGATACAGACACCGCATTGATTGACTTCACCACGAACCCAGTCCAAGAGACCCGCGAAATCGCTGAGAACATCTACGTTGATTTGGACCAGGACGGAACGTTGGTGAGTATGACAATCGAGCACGTCAAAGAAACCGGAGCGCTCGACGAGCTTGTCTATCGCGAAGTGAAACAACGGTCGGCCTGAGAAGCTATGGAGTAACTGTCTGCCAAGGTGTTTGTCGCCGGTCACCGCGGCCTTGTCGGCTCTGCGCTCAAGCTCTGCCCGTGCTTTCACGAGCAGTACAGCCAACCCTGGTGTGATCATGGACTACGATCTCTCGGGAACGCTCGTGTCGATTGAAGTGCTGGACGCCTCTAAACGTTCTCGTGATGTCGAACGCGTAGACTACGCGCACACGTAGCGGTCGCCAAGCGCCAATCCGCCCATGACACTCTGGACCATCCAAACCATCGCTGCGTGGAACGAGCTCGAGAGGCTCAAGCTGGAGTGTCCCGCGGATCGGGTGCTGCTCTCCGATTACTCGCTCTGGCACTACGTGCTGAACTACTGGTACCTCCCATCGTCAGAGGCAGACGGGGACGCGTTCGAGCGGGACATCGCCCTGCCGTTTGAGGAGAAATCGATCCAAGCAACGCTCTGGGAGATCACGATCGACCACGGTGCCGAGTGGACCCGGAGAAGGTGCACGCACCGCCGGTCTTCAGCCGTCAGCGTGATCAGAGCTTCGGTCTATCGTGAGGAGCTTGACCAAACCACTGTTGCGCATCATCGTATGGCATGGAGGGATGCCCAGATGAGTGAGGAACTGAACCGCCACATCGTTGCTGATCCCTCTGTGATGGGCGGCAAACCGGTTATTCGCGGGACACGGATTTCTGTGGAGACCATCCTCGAGAAGGTCGCGGCTGGCGAGAGCGTGGACCAGATCGTCTCGGAACACCCCTACATAACGGCGGAGCACGTACGCGCGGCACTGGAGTACGCGGCAAGCGTCTTCAAGAACGACGTCGTGTACGAAGTAGGGGCGTGATTCTGCTTCGGCTTTCCGGCATGGATCCTGATGAGAAAGCGGCGGTAGCGGCGACTGTCATCGCCAAGCATGAGCCTGAGATGATAGACGGGTTCTCAGTTGTTGGGCACTCGAGCGTCAGGACTCGTTCTGCACCATCTTGAGGCTGTTCCGCGCGCCGGACCGAACCCCCGAAGAGCCCGACCCTGACCGCCAGAGGCGGTCAGGGTCACGCCCAACCGCTTCGCAATGCCGACCGGATCCGTAGCTATCCCATCCCCAGTGGGTGTACTATAGAGAAACCATGGAAGACGATAAGCGCCGGTTGCTCGACCGAATAACCGTGAACCCCAACATCTGCTTCGGAAAGCCCTGCGTACGCGGTCACCGAATCTGGGTCTCGCTTATCCTCGACATGGTCGCCGCAGCAGTCTCCTTCGCCGAGATCATGGACAACTATCCCGGCATCACCGAGGAGGACATCCGGGCCTGCGTCGCGTACGGTCCGGCGGTGTTGACCGGATGACGCCGAAGGACTACGTGTTGCGTCTCAGAGACGCTATGCCGATTGCGCTCTGAAGGGCCTCACGGACAAGAGATCCGAATCTGAGACCGGCCGGAGGTCTTCAGCCGTCAGCGTGATCAGAGCTTCGGTCTTTCCGGATGCTGTCAGAAACTCGACCTCGAATCCGCCCGGCTCATAGACCTCGACAATCGCGCCAAGGTCCCCGCGCTGAAGACCGGACTCCTTGTGATCTTTCGTCAGCACCACAGTATCGAGCAACTTGAACTTCATGACCCCTCTCCTGGATACGCCGTCACAAATCGCGGCAAATCCTCATCGTTGCGAACGATCCATACCGTTGTCACCGCCGCTTTCCTGCCTGATGGCCCCTTGAGCGTGCCGGCGACGACGTACATCTGACCGTATCCGTTGTGCCTACTGCGAACGGCATCTTCAGTCTCGGCCAGCTTCTTGAGATCTTCGGCTAGTCTCTGCCAGTTCTCACGCTTGTACCCAAGTGATTCGAAGAAGGCGGCCTTGAACCGCCCGGAGTAGTGGAATCCGGAGAGAAGGTAGTCATGAAGCTTTGCTGGGTCCACGGTTGCGCTCCCAGCATTCGGCAAATGCACACGTTCTCCGTCGGCGGTGTGACGCCTTTTCGCCACAACCCTACCATACGCAGTCGTCCTTCTTGGTGTCAATGTCTCGCTCTCCATCGCGTGAGGGATCGTAGGGGCGCCGCGGCGCGCTTGAGCGACGCGAGCGGTCCGGCGCAGCGCGCCGGACGGAACCCCCGAAGAGCCCGACCCTGACCGCCTCTGGCGGTCAGGGGCACGCCCAATCTCTTCTCTTCCCAACCGTTCGCCCTTGAACGGAACCACCATTTGGGTGAAACTCAAGCCGTATGGGGCTTGATCCCGATCTGCAGCCAATCGTGGACAGACTCAACCGCGAGAACGCGCGCGCGACGGCACGGTTGGCGGAGGCGCATCGTGCGGCGTACCGTGCGGCCTGTACCTTGGCGGCAAGAATGGGTGAGGAGGACCCAACGCTGCGACGGGTCGTGCTGTTCGGCTCCACGCTGCCCGGGCAGCGGTATCGGGCCGACTCGGACATCGATCTCGCCATCGAAGGCGGGGATCGTGCACGTCTGGAACGGCTATCCGCGACGCTCTCGCAGCCGGTCGATATCATCCACATGGAAGATCTGCGGCCCGGCATCCGCGACCGGGTGCTGGCCGAGGGGGTAGTCCTCTATGAAGCGAAGCAGAACTGACTTTGAACGACTCATCGCGGATCTCACGTCGGATCTGAACGATCTCACCGTGGTTGTGGCGGAGAACGCCCGGGCGTGGGAACGCATTGAGCACGGCGCGGACGACCGTCTTGATTGGGCCGCCCTGGGGTACACCATCCACAACATCTACGGCGTCATTGAGAACTACTGTCTTCGTGTTGCCAAGTTCTTTGAGAACGGACTCCCGGGTGAGGCGTGGCACAAGGAGCTGCTGCACCGGATGACGCTTCAGATTGGAACACTTCGTCCGGCGCTGCTTGATCAAGATACCTACCTGCTCATTGACGAACTGCGCTCGTTCCGGCATTTGTTTCGCAACCTCTATGCGCGCCCGCTTGATCCGGATCGAACTCGGCTGGTTCAAGCCAAAGTCGCCCCGGCGACGAAGGGATTTGTTGACGCCCACGCACCGTTCATCGCCAAGATGGAAGCGATCGCCTCCGCCCTGGAAGACGAGGGCTGACGCCACGTCGCGCATCTTGACATCAGCCTTTTCAGGCATCATGATGTCTGCATGAGAACCACGCTCACGCTGGACGATGATCTGGCGCGCGAGCTGCAGGAGAAGGCCCATCGGGAACGGCGTCCGTTCAAGGACGTGGTGAACGAGGCGCTTCGCAGCGGGTTGGGACACCGTTCGCCGGCGGACCAGCAGCCGTTTGTTGTCCAGGCCGAACACCGCGGCTTCCGCCCCGGCATTGATCCGCGACGGCTGAACCAACTCGGTGATGATCTGGAGACCGATGAGTTCATCGGCGAGTCGTCTCAATGATCATTCCGGACATCAACCTTCTGGTCTACGCCTACAATGCAGACGCACCGGACCATCCGGCGGCCAAACAGTGGCTGGAGACGGTGCTGAACGAATCCGTTGACGTGGGTCTGCCGTGGGCCGTGACCATCGGCTTCATTCGGCTCACAACGCATACCCGGGTGCTGGTCAGACCCTATACCGCCGCCCAAGCCGTCGGGGTCGTTCGCGCCTGGTTCGCGGTCCCTTCGGTACGGGCGGTAGCCCCCGGGCCTCGCCACCTGGACATATTGGAGGAGCTTCTGGGCCCGGAAGGCGTTGCCGGACCGTTGACCACGGACGCACATCTTGCCGCCCTGGCCATTGAGCACCGTGCGGCACTCCACTCCAATGACGCGGACTTCTCCCGGTTCAGCGGGCTCCGTTGGATGAACCCGTTGACCAACGCAAACTACATGTGAACACACAGGGCAGGTAGAGAGAATCGACCATGATTCGCAAAGCAGTCATACCCGCGGCCGGCTACGGGACCCGGTTCCTTCCGGCCACCAAGTCGCAGCCCAAAGAGATGCTCCCGGTGGTGGACACCCCCACCATCCAGTACGTGGTCCAGGAAGCCGTGGACGCCGGGCTCACGGATATTCTCATGATCATCGGTCGCGGCAAGCGTTCAATCGAAGAGCACTTCGCGCGCAATGTGGAGCTTGAGGACCAGCTCAAGGAGAAGGGCAAACTCGCGGAGCTGGAGTCTATCCGGACGCTCCCGGATGATGTCCGGATCCACTTTGTCTGGCAGAACGACCAGCGCGGGCTTGGGGATGCGATCCGTCACGCGCGCGACCACGTTGGCAACGAGCCGTTCGCCGTGCTGCTCGGTGACACCATCCTCGAGAGCCATGAGGAACGCCCGGTGGTCCGGCAGATCATGGATGTCTATGAGGAGCATGAAGAGGTAGTCCTTGCGTTGGAAGAGGTGGACCCGCAGCACGTCTCGCGCTACGGGATCGTCGGCGGATCACAGATCGATGAGCGCACGTGGAAGCTGGACACCATGGTTGAGAAGCCGCCGCTCGCAGAGGCGCCTTCGCGCCTTGCGGTGGCAAGCCGCTACGTGCTTCCGCCGGAGATCTTCCAGGCGCTTGACATGACCACCCCCGGCAAGGGCGGAGAGATCCAACTCACCGATGCCATCCGCATCCTCCTATCCGAGCGCCCCATCTACGGCTACCGGATCAACGGCCTGCGCCACGACATCGGGAATAAGCTGGACTTCCTCAAGACCAGCGTCCTCTTCGGCCTCAAGCACCAGGACATCGGCGAGGATCTGCGGGAGTGGCTGCGGGAGTTGGTCGGTACGTGACAAGGGGGAATCATGGGAACGCAGATATTTCTCATTGCCAATGGAGCGAACATCTCGCCCGAGCTCTGGGGGCGGGTGTACACTGAGAGCCTTGTACTGCTGGAGAGTTTTCCAGCGCGGTTGACGCGTCTGGAGGTGCAGGAGCTGCGCGACGCGGAACGGTACGCTTTCTCCACGGAGATCGTACGTAGGCGCGGTGAACGGGATGAGCACTGGCGTGTGACAGGCGACCTCACCAGTCGGCGGGAGGCAGAAGAGTTCGAGCTGTTCCGCCACCATGCGCGCCAGTTTTCGGGACTCGACCTCAGCTCCGACAATGTCGACCGGCGCGATGTTCTGTGGGCGGAGGCCGATGATCGGTTCCATGACTTCTGCGGCAACGGCCGCACGCTTTGGAGCTCAAAGACGCAGGGGTTTCCCTACCACTTCGCCCTGCTGGCGGTGGGGATGCTCGTGGAGAGCCGGTGCCCCGGCGCTGCGTACGTGATTGGCGATATCGACCGTCGTCAGAGCGAGCAGACCCGGCTCTGGGCGAACTCCGTGCTCGATGACCCTGTGGATCTACCGGTATGCGTGGACCCGGACAGACTCTACTGCCGCGTCCACGACCTCTACGGCGATGAGCGCTTCGCGTTTCGCCGCTTCACTACGCTGTTCCGCGGCGACGACAACCAGGTCTGGCCGGCGATCGTACGCCGGGCCGATCCTCTTGCCGTACGACGATGCCTCGCGGTCTCTCTGGGCTCGTATGAAACCACGAGCGATGTCCGAGCGTCGCATTACATCGTGCGGTATCTGGAGGCAACCGGAGATCTCCCCGGCCTTATCCAGACGGTCAGTGAGATCGCCGAGGTCGGCGAACGTGATGCGGAAACGTCCCCGCTCGAGGGTCTCCTGGAGACGCTGTGTGCGTACAAGGTCACCATCCCACTCGAAGAGCGCCGCGTGGTCCCGGCTGAGGGGCTCCCCTTGCCAGATGACGACAGTGACGAAGGGATCTGGGAGCGCTTCGTGAGACTCATTTCTGCCCGCCCAAAGGTCAACGTCTATGTTCCAACGGATGAGCTTCTGGAACAGTTCTGCCAGGCCGAGCCTCACCGGCGCGAACGATTCCACGAGATAGTCAGAGAGAGCGAGCGCTCGGCCCGCGAACAGCTTCGATGGATAGCGAGCAAGAACGACGAGCTGCGCCGTACCGCACCGTCGTCGGAATCGGAGCGGACCAGCACGGACTCGCGGCCGACTGGAGAGGCGTACATCCGCGCGCAGATTGCCGACCAGACGCCACGCTATCCGGATACCGTGGCGCTCGTGCGGCAAATCGGCGAGAAGCTGCGCGAGGGTGCACTCGCCTCGCCCGCGATCCAAGAGCTCTCCGACAAGGACGCACTCCTACGCGGTCTGTACCGGACAACCTTCCGGAACCAGATCCTACTGACGGCGCCCACGTGGGATCGGATCGACGCGCTGGAGGACCAAGATCTGCTCAAGCACCTGTTCGCGTTTGCGCTCCCGGAGGAGCGGGATCGGGAATTCTT
Organism: uncultured Spirochaetaceae bacterium; assembly: GCA_964437265.1. Lineage (GTDB taxonomy): Bacteria > Spirochaetota > Spirochaetia > DSM-27196 > SLST01 > CAYTGY01. The sequence continues at coordinate 10,182 of CAYTGY010000097.1, forward strand.
CAACTGGCGGCGCTACGTTCTTGAGGAGCCTTCGCTATGGGATGCGCTTGCCGGGAGAACGTCGTAGGTGACTCGTCTGCGCGATGCCGGTGCAACCCTTGACTCGCACGCCAAATGTAATTACCGTAATTACATGACAACCCACGTGGT
>CAYTGY010000098.1:0-10182 GCA_964437265.1 uncultured Spirochaetaceae bacterium
GTGTTGACCGGCGCGGGGAAACTGCCGGCGGGACACGTCATCCACACCGTAGGTCCGGTCTGGCACGGGGGTGACCAGGCGGAAGACCACCTGCTGGCGCATGCGTACAAGAACAGCCTGAAAATCGCCGCTGACGAGCAGTTTGATTCAATCGCGTTCCCGGCTATCTCCACCGGCGTCTACGGCTTCCCGCGAGAGCGGGCGGCACGAGTAGCCGTCCAGTCCATACGGGAGTTCCTGGCGGAGCACACCTATCCCAAGAAGGTGATGCTCGTGTTCTTGAGTGAGCATGACCGCCGGGAATTCGTGGAAGCCGCGGGCCTTTAGGAAGTTCGGTGTCACTCAATTGGAAAGAGATCGATCTGATCCTGGAGGAGCTGGACCTGGACGGCTCCTATCTCCAGCGGATAATCCAGCCGGACTTCACCACCCTGGTGTTTGAGCTCTACCGGAGGTCGGGCCCATACTCGGTCCTGGTATCGCTCAAGAACGCACGGACACGAATCCACCGGCGGTCACGGTCGGTTCGCAAACCGCCCAAGCGCCAACGCTTTGCGCAACTCTTGCACTCGCGTCTCAAGGGAGCGCGCATAGAGCGGGTCACCCATGTAAACCACGACCGAATTATCCGTGTTGACCTCATCCGTGCCGAACGCGAGAGCGTGTTGTGGATACGACTTTGGGGAGCCGCCGCAAACATCGTCTTGACCGAACCTGATGGCGTGATTGTGGATGCCTTCTACCGCAGACCCAAACGCAACGAGGTCTCCGGCGCACACTTCTGGGTTGAAGACACGGGAGGCGTACCGGCCAACCCCGTGGGCATTCGTCCGTTTGACCCGGCCTCCGGCCTGAACACAGCGGTGGAGCGTCACTACGACAGTCTGGAGCAGCGCGAGAACCGCGAGCAGCTTCTGAAAAGCGCGCGCAAGACGCTCCAGCGGCGCGTGAACGCGCTGCAGCGCCGAATATCGTCGCTCCAACACGGCGCCACGGGAGATCCCGACACCCTGCAACACTGTGGCGAGCTGATACTGGCAAACCTCCATCGCATCCACCCCGGTGAGGATCGACTGGATGCTGATGACTATGCGGAGCCGGGAACGACGCGCGTCATAGCGCTGGAACCGGAACTGTCCGCGCACCACAACGCCGAGCGCTACTTCGACCTGGCCAAGAAGGAGCGGCGGCGGATCGTCGCCCGCGAGGAGGAACAGCAGAACCTCCTCGCCCAGCAGACCGAGGCAGCGGCACAACTGGAGACGCTGGAGGAGACCGACGACGAGCAGCTGCTCGGTCTCGCGGAAAGCCGGTCCGCGGAGCGCGCTGAGCCGGAGCAGGCGGTGGGGTTGCGTTTTGAGAGTGGGTCGTTCCGGATCCTCGTAGGGAGGAACGCGCGGGAGAACGACGCCCTATTGCGCCGACACGTGCGCGGAAATGATCTGTGGCTTCACACCAGAGACCACCCGGGCGGATACGTGTTTGTTCGCGTACCCAAAGGCAAGTCGGTACCACTGGAAACGCTGTTGGACGCGGGGAACCTTGCGGTTCACTTCAGCAGAGCCAAGAGCAACGGCGTCGCGGATCTCTACTACACGCAGGTGAAGTACCTGCGCCGTGCGAAAGACGCGCCACGTGGCACGGTGTTGCCAACCCAAGAGAAGAACCTGCACATAGAGCTGGACGACCGACGGATTGCGCGCCTCTTGGGAAGATAGATGCGCACGATTGCCCCACGCGCATTTGCCTCTCTACCGGCTTTGGCACATACTGTAGGGGTGGATTCTGATTCGTTGGTCCGGGAACCGGTGGTGGCGGGGATCCTGTATCCGGACCACCCGGACGACTTGCGCGCCACGGTGCGCTCACTGATCGCCGGTTCCCCGGTCTATCCTATGCAGAGTGTTGCCTGTCTCAGTCCCTACGCGGCCTACGAGTATTGCGGGATGACTATCGCCGCGGCCGTCAAGTCGCTCGCGGGCCGGCCCGTAGACCGCGTTGTGATCATTGGACCGGTTCACAGAGACCATTGTGAACGTGCACTGCTTCCCGAGTCAGACGCGTATGCCCTTCCCGGAATGACCCTGACCTGCGACGCGGAGTTGACCGAGTTGCTGGTCTCCATGGACCGGCGGATTGTGATTGACGATCTTCCCCACCTGGACGAGCACGCGATTGAGGTGGTATTGCCGTTTGTGGCAACGCTCTTCCCCACCGCTACCATTGTACCCGTGCTCGCCGGCGACCGTAGCCGGGCGGTAGCAGAGTTGATTCGCCGGATTGTCACGGCCTCCTGGGATGCCGGTGCGGTGGTGATCTGCGCATCCAACCTCACCTCCTACGGTGAGCGTGCTCGCTCGGCGACTGAGGCGTCCATTCTTGTGGATGCGCTTCTCTCTGGGGATGAGCTGGCGTTGGATGAGCACGACCGGGCCAGATTCTCCAGCCCCGGACTGGCGGTCATCGCGGGCCTCGCGCGTGCGGCGCGTGACCGTGCCCCCCCCCGGATCCTGCATCGTGACTCCTCCTTCCGGATCGACGCGGAGTCGGGAAGCACCGTGGAGTACGGCGCTATTTGCTACGGAGACAGAGATGGCAACGACCCTTCGTGATAGTGAAACGGAACAACTGCTTGCGTTCGCCCGGATGCGCATCCACGCGTATCTCACCGGTGAGGCCGCCCCCCGGCCGCCGCGGGGCGGCGGCTTGGATGAGCCTGCAGGCGCGTTCGTCACGCTCCGCGAGGCTCAAGGCGGCAGGCTTCGCGGCTGTATTGGACAGATTGAGGCGGTAGGGCCCGTGGCGGATGCGGTTGCGGAGACGGCGATCAGTGCCGCCGTACGCGACCCCCGTTTTCCGCCGCTGGAAGTAGAGGAGCTCCCGGCCGTGCAGATTGAGATATCCGTGCTCTCCCCGCTCCGGGTGGCGCAAGGTCTTGAGGAGATCGCGGTAGGAACGCATGGCATCTATCTCCGCAATCGCGGATGCGCGGGGCTGCTGCTTCCGCAAGTGGCATCTGAGCGTGGCTGGGACGTGGAGACGTTTCTGACCCAGACCTGCTACAAGGCCGGACTTGGCGGAGAGTGCTGGCGGGACCCGGCAACGCAGATACAGATCTTCTCAGCTCAGATCTTTTCCGAATAGCACGGTGCTGGTACAGTACCTACGCCAACCCAAAACGGCACAAAAGGATCACCATGGCACAAAACGTCACTCAGACACACCCGGGAATAGCAACCGTTGAGCGCAATGAGAAGCGTTACCTGGGCATCAACACGAATATCCCCGCGGGAAGCTTCAGCCTGCGAAAGCTCGCGGCCGAGCGCAGACAACCCGGCCTGATTGTCCGCAACGGAGAAACCGAGAAATGGCTCGCATATGGCTTTGTTGAGCACGGCGGCTCAATGTACGTGTACGGAGATCCTCAGCCGGCCCGCAACATTGACGATTTCCTTGAGGCACCGCTTTCCGAGCAGCTGCGGTTCCTGAGTGAGCTGGCGGGCGCCTACGCCGCACTTGGCAAGGACGCGCCCCGGTTCCATACCAAGGCCGTACTGCGGCTTGACGACGGCGGGTTCCTCTTCCTCCCACCGGAAATCCGGGAAGCGATTCGAGAGCATGAGGGCGCTGAGGCAACCATGGAGCGCTTTGAGCCGTTCAATCACCCGGATCAGGATCCTGTGGACGGCGCCGCGTTCGTGTTCGCTTCGCTCGCCTACCGCGCAATCACCGGTTCAGTTCCGTTCCCCGGAGACACCGAGGAGGATCTCCATGCGCGTATTCGCTCGCGTCAGCTGATTGAGCCCCGGTACAGGCGGCTTGAGCTTCGCCCGGAGATCTCGACACTTCTCTCCAGTGCGCTCACCGGTGCGTCCGAGCCGCTGCCCCCTCAGGAATGGAGCCGCGTACTCCAACAATGGGCAGATGAAGGCGTTGACCGTGAGCTTTCGGCGGAGGAGCGGGCCCAGCTCTCCGCCGCCGCGCAAGTGGCCAACCGAAAGGTTGAGCGGACGTTCGCGCGCAAAGAGTCGGTACGTCGCAACTGGCGGCTCGCAATGATCATCACTGCGGTTGTGGTGGTGGTAGGCTCTATTCCCGGAACCATCATCTACAACGCTCTCCAACCTCGGCAGACAGCGGGATTCTCCCCGGAAGAGGTGGTGACCGCGTACTACCTGGCGATGAACAACCTAGATCACATGATCATGGAAGACGCGGTGGTGGGCAATGCGGGACGTGACTACATTCGTGAGGTCACGAACCTCTTCGTGATCAGCCGCCAGCGTATGAGTGTTGAGTTCACCACCGGCTTCCGCGACGCGCAGGCGTGGCGAGACGAGGGCATGCCGGAGCTTACAAATAGCGAGGTGCCCTACGGCGTGGCTAACCTTTCGCTCTCGGCCGTTTCCGCGCCTGCGGAGGAGCGTGCGTTCGAGGCAACCTATGAGCGCTGGCTACCGGAGTACCCTGATGTTGATCTGGAGGATGCGGAGCAGCTTGAGGCGTCGGCGGCCCGGTATGTTGGGGTTTCCGTGACGGACCGCGTACTGCTTCGCAGGGACAAGGCAGACTGGGTGATCTATCAGATAGAGCGTCTCTCACAGGAGCCGATCGATCTGGAGGAGCTCCGTGCGTCAGTCGGAGAATAGAAGGCTCAGAGCAAGCGACAACAGGCCACCGCCAAGGTAGACGCCGCCGGTGATTATGAGCGTTCGCTCCAGCGTGTCGGTTCCGCCCAAACTTGGCACGAGCTGATCGCCAAAGAGCCGGAGACCAACTCCCACGACTTCGCTCACCGCGCCGCCGCCAACCAAGATCCACCCGGTCACACGACTTGCATTGGAGATTCGCTCGCGGCGCTGCTCGCGGGTCTCCGGCGCCGTCTCTCCCACGGGGAGATCGGTTGGTTGCGGAGAGATCGCAACCGCCCGGGGCGGTTCCGGTTGCTCTTCCTCTACCGCTTGCTGAGAAACCGGCTCGGGTTCCGGGGCGGCCTGCACCAGGAACTCCGGTACTTCGCCAAGCCGTTCGCTCACCGTCTCCTGAAGTGACGGGAAACGCTGCGCAAGCTCGGCAGGCTCAAGCGGCGACTCCTGGAAGGTCTTCTCTTCCCAGAAGGTGGCGATCTGAGGCTCAAGCACCTGCTTGGTGAGAGTGGGAGCGGCAATCGCGTCGGCCGTACCATCTTCGGGCACCGCGGCGGTTGGCGCAGACTCCGGTGAACGGCGCATCCGCGGCTCCGCAATGGAAACCATCTCATTTGCCCCAAGCTCAACGCGCTGCACCCGATCAGGGGCCGCATCCGGTTCAGGCGCTGCTTCAGCCGTGCCAACCTCAGGCTGTGGTTCCTGGGCCAGGGTGACCTCCACCGCTCCCTCAAAGCAGTAGACGTTCGCCACCGCCTGGCTCCCGCGGCCGGCCACCAGATCGTAGCCAAAGTCGGTTCCACGCACACCGGCTACGGCGGTGCGAGAGCGAATCTCGAATGCGTCGGTCCCCACCAGTCGCTCAACGCGGGCTCTGACGCGGCCGTAGGCCAACTCGAACTGGCCTCCGCCGCCGTCGGTGACCCCTTGAACCACAAACGAGGTATTCTCCGCGATCTTGACGATCGAGCGAGCAGGCATCAACTGAACTTCCAGGTATGTGCTGTCATACGTGTCGATGCGGTCGCCGGCGTACAACGGCATCCCCAGCACGTCCGGATGGTACGCGTTGTACTGCCGTGGTCGATCATCGCGGACAAGCTGGAACTCCTCACCTTCCGCATACACAATCACCCCAAATGCCGTACTCTGCGCGGGAAGAATCGCAGCGACCAGACAGATAAGCGAGAGCATCGTAGTGATCGTCTTCACGCTTGTAAGCATATAGCACTTCACGGCGCGGCACAATCGCGGTTTTCGTTTGAACGACTGTACCCGGCAGAGTATAGTAGTGCCGTGGAACCTCAGTTGATTGAGATTGATCTGCCGTTCACCGACGGATCGATCAACAAGACACTCAGAGAGCTTGGCGGTGAGGCGGCTCCATACTCCCGGCACTTCGCACAGACCGAGGAGTTCTTTGTTCGGCTTGACGAACCAATCACCATTGGATCTCTGCCGATCCATCATGACGTCAGGCGAAACACCCCCTCCAACGAGTACCTTCTGGTCATGCGTGCTTCCATTCCGCAGATCGCGGCAGCGCTGCCCGCCTTGTTTGAGGGACTCACCTACTTCTTTGATCCGGCAAGCATTCTTCGCCCCGCGTTTTTCCGAATCTACAAGTATAAGAACAATACATATCTGTACCTGTTGCGTCTTGACCTTGCCTATCGCCCCTCTTCGCATGAGGTAATTGACCGCGGTTCCAACGACCGCACCCCTTCGTACAGCACCCGCGAACTGGTGCTGGAGAGCGACTTCTTGCCCCTTGACGAGGTTCTTATGGACGGCGGCCGGGTCTGTGGCTTCCGTGTTGAACCGTCGGTGAGCCAGACCTGGATTGGGGAAACGGGACGCGGGTACCACTTGCAGGGCATCTGGATTGACCGTGAGCTTACCCGCTTCTTCAGCAGACTCTTCATAAAGCCGGGGGTGCGAACCTATCCATTCTTCCCGTTCACGTGCAAGTACCGCGCAATCTGTCATACGGTTACCGAGCTCTCCGAGCCGGGCCGCCGCAAGAGCCTGCCGCTCCTGCATCGCGCGCGCGAGTTTGTACGGCCGCATCTGTCGGAGATTGAGGACGCGCTGCGGAGCCAGGAGTTCGATGAAAAGATGCCAACCTTCACGGAGCTCAAGAGTCATGTTGAGCCCTTCTGGTACTCCGTGTGGGACACCTTTGACATGAACGCCTACCTCAATGACAACGATCAGCGAGAGTTTGAGCTTGTCCACGGCCTCACGTGAGCTGGCCGGCGCCCGAATTCTGGTAATGGGGTTGGGCTTGCATGGGGGCGGTCTGGCCACCGCCGAGTACTGTCGCCGCCATGGCGCGCACGTCACGGTTACCGACGTGAAACCGGCCGAGCGCCTGCAGAAGACACTGCGGGACATTCACCCGGAAATAGCACTGGTGCTTGGGGAGCACCGCGAGTCGGACTTCCGCAGAGCGGATATTGTGGTAAAGAACCCGGCGGTGCCGCGAAGCTCGCCGTTCCTGAAACCGGCCGGACGGATTGAGACCGACATCTCGCTCTTCTTGCACGAACTGCGAGGGCCGCTCTATGCAATCACCGGAACGAAGGGCAAGAGCACCACGGTGAGCGCCCTGCACCAGATGATCGCCGCGGAACGCCCACTGGCCCGGCTGGGGGGCAATATCACCATCAGTCCCCTCACCTTTGTTGATGAGCTGGATCCTGACGCCCCGGTTGTTCTGGAGCTCTCCTCATTTCAACTGGGGGACCTCATGTTGACGCCCCTCCTCGCAACCGGCGTGATTCCGCAGCTTGCCGTTGCCGGCATCACCTGCATCTACCCGGATCATCAGGACTACTATGGCTCGATGGACGCCTATGTGGCGGACAAACGGCTCATCTACCAGCTACAGCCGCCGGACGGGATCACGGTCATTGGCAGTGAAGATCCATATAGCGCGGCCTTCTCACCGGCCACACGGGTAGTCCGGGTGCCTGAGCGGCCGGAACTGGACGCGCTCGTGGGCTCCAAGCCAGCGCTCGCAGGCGAGCACCACCGTCGCAATCTCCGCGTGGCTGCGGCATGCGCCCAGGCTGCCGGGATCTCACCCGCAAGCATTCTCCGGGTAGCCGGCGTCTTTCCTGGAATACCCCACCGGATGGAGCCCATTGGCACAATAGACGGGCGCCAATGCATCAACGACTCGGCCGCGACCATCCCGGAGGCAACGCTGGCCGCGGTGACCAGCTTTGCGGAACCGGTCCATCTGATCGCCGGGGGAAGCGACAAACACCTGTCAATGGAAGTTTTCGCCCAGATCGCTCGCCAGGCCGCGTCGCTTCACCTGCTGGCAGGAACCGCGACGGACGGAATCCTGGCGGTACTCTCCGCTGAGCAGGTGCCCTACCAGGGCCCGTATGACGGACTACCGCAGGCGCTCTCAAGCGCGTTATCACGCTCCACTCCGGGAGACGTGATTGTCCTCTCTCCCGGCTGCGCCTCATTCGGCATGTTTGCAAATGAGTTTGATAGGGGTGATCAGTTCAGAGCGCTTGTACAGAGTACGGCGGACGCCTGATCCGGACGGCACTATCTGAGGAGCAAGACCCCGCCGTCGGGCTCAAACCGGTAGGTCTCAGCAACATTGTCCAGGAAGTTGCTGAACGTGAAGATGCGTCGCCGCGGAGCAACGGCCATCCCGGTGGGTTGATCCTGGCCCCAGACCCACACCAGTGGCTCCAACGTCACCGCGTCCAGTACCGTCGCCTTGCCAAAGGAAGGTCCGGGAATCGTATAGTCTATTGGATTGTTTGGACCGCGGTCGGACAAGTACAGGAAGCGCCCGGATGGGTCGAGCGCTATGGTATTCAGTTTGTCGCCCAGGTAGCGCTCCAGAATCAGCTCATCGGTGACCAGCGAGTACGCGCTCACCGTCCCGCGATACATGTCCGTCACGTACATCCGGTCTCGCTCGTAGTCCGGAACCAGGTGCCGCGCGGCCCCTGGGCTTCGGCCCAGCGCGGCCACAAGGGCTCCCGTCTCAACCGAATGCTTCTCAATCAACCCGTTGTCGTAGTTGGACACATAGATGTACCGCTCATCCTCGCTGAGCGCCAGTCCCCGTGGAACACCGCCGCACTCGATCAACCGAACGACGGTACGCGTCTCAGCGTCTATGACGGATACGTCCTCACTGATCCAGTTTGAGAGGAACACCAACCGCTCGTCAGAGGTGGCAGTGAGCACCTTGGACCAGTTGCCGCCGGACCAGAACGTCGCCACCGGCTCCCAGGATTCGGTGGAGATCACGTGGACCCGGCCGCCAATCATCTGGGATACCCACACCTCACTGCGGCCGGGAAGGAACAAGCTCTCCACAAACCCGGTTCCGCCAAGCTCAACCTGATGGAGATGCTCGCCGGTTCGGGCGTCATAGACCGCAAGACCCGAGCCCTCCAGTTCCGCAATGACCATGTACCGCCCATCCGGGCTGTACGTGACACTCTTGGGCTGTCTACCGGTGTGGATCTGCGTCATGAGTTGAATGCGATCCGACTTTGGCTCCAGCTTGACCTCATAGCGCTCAGGCTCCGCAACCCGGAACACATACGGGTGATACGCGGATGCGTCCAACCGGACCAATGCGCCGTCCGGCACGCGGTACTCCGACCACCGGCCGTCCTGCCGGAGTGCGGCCACCGGCCCGCTCGGCAATGAAACGGTGGCCTCCGCCGGGAAGCTTCGAATCCAGATGGAGCGAGCGACGGGTTCCGCCTCCGGAGCCTGGGCAACGCCGGGAGCGGTCACGAAGAGCGCACTGAGAAGTGTACAGACGACGATGCGGAACGTGATGCGCGACATGGCGCGCATTCTATACCGAATAGACTGCCGCGGGAATTGTGGAAAACGCATATCTCGGCAGCAATGTAGGCCAGGTCACGGTGGCATCTGGGCTACGTTTCCGGTAAATTCACCGAACAGGAGGCACCACGTGCAATTCCCGCAGGAGTTTCTAGACCGAATCCCCAAGAACGACCTTCACGTCCACCTGGACGGCAGTCTGCGACTGAGTACGCTCATTGAACTAGCGCGCAAGAACGGCGTGGAGCTCCCGGCATACACGGAGGCCGGCCTGCTGGAGACCGTGTTCACGCCGAGCTACGCTGATCTCAACGAGTACCTGGCCGGTTTTGCCTACACGTGCGCGGTGATGCAGGACCACGAGAGCCTGGAGCGTATTGCATACGAGCTGGCGTGGGACAACATCAACGAAGGCGTGCGGTACGTAGAGGTCAGATTCGCTCCCCAGCTTCACATGTCGGAGCAGATGTCGTTTGAGGATGTCATGCGCTCCGTGGATGACGGGCTGCGGCGAGCCCGCGACGAGTACAACGCGACGCTGGAGCCTGAAGACCCACCGTTCGAGTACGGCATCATTGTCACCGCAATGCGATTTTTCACCCCCAAGTTCTCTAGCTACTACGGCGATCTAGCGAACGTGCATCCCTACTCCAGCGAAGACGAGCTCATCAAGATGGCGTCGCTTGAGCTCGCG